>JBPCNB010000696.1:0-7734 GCA_051001675.1 Nitrososphaeraceae archaeon
GGACCAGTATCTTCAACTATTGCACAATGGTTATCTTTGATAAAATAAGTACAGTTATAACAGTAATACCCTGTATGCAAGTCTGCGTTTTTAAAGTGTTCAATTTCCAAATAACCTGATGAAGCCTTTGACAGCTTTGGATATTGCTTATCTGTGGCTATATTATCCATTATTTCGACTACCAAATTTCAATAGGTCAATATAGTATTAAGTCGTTGTAGTGCGTGGTTTGGATAGTACAATCAAACTAAAAAGGGTTGTATACTATTGAAGTTTGCCAATCTGCGAACTGTAACATAGAATGATAGAACGCCCAAATAATAGCAACATATCCAGTCGGCTATAATGCAATATCCGGTAATAATCTCGAAGAAAAAACGTCCTAATTGGATACATAATTGAATGGTCTGGAAATAAGTCGATGAAAGTTAGATTAAAGCACTATGGGTTTTTTTGGGTTACGTTAGGATTTTTTATAATGAGTATCTCGCTACATTAGGTATTCGCTTGGTATTCCTATTTACAAGAACAGGAGGAGCATAAGCAGCCCGTTGAATTCAACGGCTATCCCAATGAAACTCTTTGAGATACAATGGAAAACTGGCAATCTGAATTCTTGCAATTAATGTGGCAAGTAGTTGGTCTATCGATATTATGGTTTGTAGGATCTTCGCAGTCTAAGGAAAGTGATTATAGGTTAGAAGAGAAGATTGACCTGTTAATCCAGAAACTTGAACCAGAGAAAGGCAAACAGTTAATACAAGAACTTGATAGGAAATATCCTCGAAAATAACAACACGGGTAATACATTTTGACTATCTGTATTATTTCCAGAACGCTATTGTACTTGCTGTATTATCTTCTGCTTATATGCTGGAAAATCCACATCTTTTAGGTTTGACCTAGATACAGCTATTGGATAATCCTCTACATTTACTTCTTTTCTCTGACCTTTGGTGTGTCATTATTTTTGTCAAATAACCCAATAATGGAAGTTCTAGTAATCTCCTCCCAATCTACTGCATTAGTTTTGTTAAAACTTACCCAAACCAAATATTCTCCCTTTTTTCTTTTTGATGGTGCTGATAAAATAAAAATGATATCAGAAAATCTGGTTGATAGAGAGTACCCACAACAATGATGCATCATTTAAATCCAAAGTAGTGTATGCTAGTGTAAGCATTGGTAAAGAAAATAATGAGAAAATGCAGGGCCAAGGACAACAACAGTCACCTAGCCAATGGACTCAAATGATCGGACAGGCTTTAGAAAGTGTAACAGGTAAGAATATGTCAACTACCGTAGAATTTTAAGACTTGGAAATTGATATTCCGAAAGCACAGGGCCCTGATGGTAGAGATCTAGGAAGTGCTAAATGGACAGTAAATGGAAAAGTAGTATGGACTACCGAACTGCATAAAACAGGAGAGAGCAGTTAGAAAATCCCCATTATTCTACGCTAAATAGGTATGATTAATCATAACAATAATATCGCTAAATAGGATATTTCACATAGTTAGTGGGCTGAAACCATTCTATTACGCCGCAGGTAAGCCCTAGGCTCGACTCTGGTTCATTCGGTTCCCATAGGTTGAGTCTCCTGCGGTTTACTTATCTACTCTTAAATACAGCTTCACTTAGTTCTTCAGTTCTTTTAAAAAGAACCTTACTCACCTCTATCATCTCTTCCTGGCTAGGTCCTATGTTGTAATGAGTTTTAAAATCGGATATGAAACCGGTTAAGATCATCCCGTGAGCCAAGCCTATTGCATAATCTGATTCATTTAGAATGTGAAAGTCTGCCTTATCTATTCGATATGGAAGACATTCCAGTATGAAAAGTGATTGTTGTCCGATCTATAAGCTGTTCGACGGCTCGTCTCATATTTTCGTCTAACATACCCAGATTCAAGAACCTCGATCCTTAAGATTATATCTTCTGCAGCTCACTTATATCTTGATAATCAAAAATGATTATGCTTTTCATGATCCATGATTGTAAAAAGAGCCGCACTTTTAGCAGCAAGTTCTGCTGTTTTTATAGATCCATCATCACTTCCTATTATTACAGCGTCGCCCTCTTCTAGAGGATTAAATCTTTCTATCAATAACGTTCGAATCTCCGGTTCTTTTTTTAGAGGATCGTAAGTCATACCAGACGAAGGCATTACAAATTTCGCATCTTTGTAAAGTAACGTCGTAGCACCTTTTGCCCCTATCTTTATCGCAGCGTCTCTTTGTTCTATACCTGATTTTATTGCAAAGTTAAACTGCTTTAGCAATACAGCATAGTTGAACTTACCCAATGCAACAGAACACTTTGGAATACTCATCTCAACTGGAATCGAAGTTAGTAGTTGGGAGAATATTGACTTGCCTTTCTCTGTCATTTTCGTCCCAGAGTTAGTAGTATAAATCATCTTTTGCATCTTCAAATGTTTAATCAAAGTCCTAATAATCCCTTTGCCAAGTCCTAGTTCTCTTGATAAAATGTCCCTGCTTGCATGACCCTTTTCTTCGATGAGTTGTAACGTTTTGAATGTATGTACGATGTCAAAAGAAATATTCCTACTTGGAGCGTATCTGTCGGCAACCTTATTCAGGGCTTTAACATACATATGCATGTTCTGGAGTTCACATTCCTTTGTATTCTCATTTTACAATAAGCCAGACCATCTTTATAGATGTTGGATAATCCATCCATCTTAACCTTTCCCGCTGATTCTGTGGGTTATGATTACAGTTATACGGTTATAGTCTAGTGCTCTTCGTATCTTATGCCTGATGGGACCATAGGCCGTGCTGAGGTAAGACTAGGCGATTCTGTAATCATGGTATCCGATGCACAGGGCGAAGAATACAAACCTATGACAAATGGGATTCATTTGTATGTGAAATATTGCTATGTTATCTATAAATGCGCGCTGGAAGCAGGAGCGAAATCTATTATGGAACCAGCAGATCAATTTTACGGTGATAGAAGTGCAGGTGTGAAGGACCAGTTTGGCAATCGATGGTGGATTGCTACTCACAAAGAAGATTGTCAAAAGAAGAAATTGCCAGACGGATGGACGACGCCATGAAACACCATCAGCAAAAACAGGATCAGCATTAGAAAGGTCAATTTGTCAGAAGCAGATTCCCCATCAACAGAGGATAACATTAGTTGGTTCGATAGTACGTTTGCCGCAATACGGACAATAGGTGGCTTTCGTCTTACTAGGAGATATCTCTATCAGTTGTTGGATTATCATCTTACAACTGTGACAACGGTATGTTATTGCTGCCAACTTATTTTTGATATACTAAATAACTACCAGTTAATGGTCTTATTTCTGCTCTGAAACGCCTCTAGTTGTAGTTACGTCGGTCTCGTCTATTCTGAGTGATAGTTTATACCATTTGTTATTGTGTTTGAATACATGTGTAGAGGCATTGTTCTTCAACATTTTAGGCTATAACCATTAACTACATCACCTAATCGACTTCGAAGTTTGTCTACTTGATACTCTGCCATAAGCAGATTGCCTACTATATTTTCAAGTTCTAGATCTCTTTTTTCTTCAGATTGTTTGCCATTATATCTAGTCTGCATTTTCGATATAGAGTCTATCTCCTATCCTGTAATGAACTTCTCCAATGAAGGTCGTTCTATCATACGCGGGTGACCAAAGATTTGCTCCGCATACAGGAACCCCCATTACATCTCCCTCCTTTTCTAGCTCTTGGATTAAACTATTATTCATAGCTTCTTCGTAGGCTTCCATCGAATAATAACAACCATGCTAAACTGTTCTGGTTTTTTGGCTCCTTGATTTCAGTTTCAGAACTATTTGTCAGATATGTTTTTGATTACCAAATATTAATGATGAACGCTATTCATCATTAGTAATGCGCTGTTAGCGCATCAATATCTTCAAATACAAATAAATCAACTAAACAATATGTGTGCAATGTGTGCGGCAAATCATTTGATAGTACTGAAACATTAGATTCTCATCAGAGATTTGAACACAGCGAACCTGCCATTCTAAACCCGTTGCAGGAGTAGGATGATATTTCTTCAATACTTACACTTCATAGACTAGCACTAAAATAACCAATCGCTGGGAGTCTTTAGCAACCTGCAGTTTGAGTCTGGCATATCGCTAAGCTATTCCTCACTGCTACGTAATATTTTATGAACTAACTAATCATTTTTGTTGACTTGTAACCTATTTAGTCAGGGATTTGATGTCCTAATCTATGTATATTCAAGGCAGTATTGCTACTTTGTCGGTCATAGGAGTAATTCTAACATCTTTGATTATTACTACCACATGGTAAGTAACTCCGGATTCATACAAGATGCTGTCTCTACCTTCTTCTCATTTTGTGACATGATCAAAAGATGTATCTGCAACATTGCTTTTTACGGTCTACAGATTTCGATTGTCTATACACTTTTTGTATTCATAATTAAAGCTACCATGTAGCTCTTTTAAGCTTTAATCATTTTTTAGATATAGGGCATATGTAAATGATTAGAGCGATTGCTAATCAAATATTTTCAAGAACTTGATATTGAAAGACTCAGTAATGAGCTAATAGAAAATCTTGATTATATAACGGATGAGGAAATAGCGCAGCTACAGAATAAAGCACAGCAAATAAAAGGAATATGCAAGGCAGCAATAGGTTATAGAAGAAAAAGTCAGGAAGATGATGTTAAAAGACAAAGAAAGCAGATTAAACAAATAAAAATAACAAAGGCAGCTGCCATAGCAACTACCTATAAACAACGTATGAAGGAACAACATTACAGGGATCCAACATCCGAGTAATAGTCTTACAGATCCCGCTTACTTATATATTATATATAGAATTGTGCAGAGATTATTAGGTCACCTACTGATCGGAAGTCTTTAAGACGGAAGTTAAACTAGTTGTATAATTATAGACCATAAGCTTGAGCAGTAGTGTGGTCATTATAATAAAAAACAATTTTTACATACACGGTTACCTAGAATATCGGTGGTAGAAACTTTTCTAGTTATAACAACGTCATATTTGATGGCAATACTCATGTTCGTAGAAAGAATCTATATTATCTTTACTTTCCAGTTTTTCGAGTTCTTACTTTTGCCACTCATAGTTGAGTTACATGCCGCATTGGGATTGGCCTTCTTCCCTGACTTGCTTCTCACCTTGCTAACACACCGATCAAACTTGTCTGTATTATCCCCTTTTTCATTCCTCTAGGCATGGCAGGAAATGGCTACTATAATTAATAAACGATATAGAAAGTTCTCCTTCTTATCTATATTTTCAGATACCTGATGAAAATATTCTATAAATAGTTCCACCATATGTAAGAACATATAGATATCCGTCCTCTGGTCCAACTTGCATGTCTGTAATAACTCCAAAACCTTTACCAAATATTACACCGCCCATTTCAAGTTCGTCAGAACTATCTGCCACTTTATCTTGTAATGGTCCACTTAATAGTAACCCAGTCCTATGCTGATCTAGTTTAAAATTATAAAGATAGCCATAATCTACATCTCCAGTGAATATAGTATTTTCATATTGCTTTCCAAGTGTGTCAGAATGTAAGAATTTAAGGGCAGTAGGACCTATCGGTTGTATCCATACAAATTCAGGATCACTGTATTTTCCTTTTCCTCCGAAGGTTATTAGTTCTTGTTCGCTACTGAAATCATCAGGAGCCAAACCTTGAACTTTAATCCAACCGCTGTCAAAACCTTTGTCTACAAGGTTTATTTCATCGTTTTCAGTTGGTCCATTTTCTGTATCCCATAGTTTACCTGTAACAGGATCAAAATCTATACCAAAGCTGTTTCGTATACCATATGCATAGTACTTATCTGTAAATGCAGCTTCATTTCCATTTTCATCCTCATCTTCATTATTATTGTTTTGTGTTCCTTGATCGACGTCCATTAGTGGATTATCTGATACCACTTCGCCATTCTGTCCAACTCTCAATATACCACTTGTGCCATCAAATGGATCCCCGTCCTTTACATTTTGAGCTTGACCTTCTCTACCGCCAACATCACCTACTGAAACATACACGCTACCGTCATTAGGACCAATCAAGACTTTACCTCCATCATGATTGTTTTCGTGTTTAGAATCATTAAAGGGAGAAGTCGCTGGCAAGTCTAGTAATAGTTTGAGATTTACTAGTTGATTATTGACAAATTCATATCTGTAGAGACGATTGCCTAATACGTCCTGCTGTTGTTCTTGACCGTTACCATTGTTTTCCTCACTATCTGCGCTATTAGCATTAGCAGCAGGGGCAGCCTCAGTATAGTATAAGAAAACATATGTATGATCAGGATTATTCTTTGAGATTGCAATTCCGAGCATGCCCCATTCGACTTGCTGCCCAACATCTACTCGAAGTAAAGGTTCTTCTAACATCTTGCCATCGACAATTCTGTTTACTGTACCTTCATTCTTCTGCAGGACTAAAATATCATCTGGCCCTAGAAATGCCATGCTTGTAGGATTATCGAGTCCTTCAAATACTACTTCTGATTTTATGTTGGGATCACTAAATGTAGGTCCTTCAGAAGAAGGTTCAGCCCTGGTATATTGAGCATAGGCAACAGGAAGAAAATAATGATGACAATAGGAATACTGTCCATTTAGGGCAAAAAAGGATGAACTACAGGAAACTATTATTAGCAATATTACTGTTTTTGAACTGTGGAACTTCTTTATTTTGGAAGATGAATCCAATTTGAAGTGACCTCAAATATGCCTCAGAATAAGTATTTATGATTTATGAAACTAAGTTACTCTATTACAAAAACTCGACGCATAGATCGTTCCTGATGTGATTATGTTTACATCTGCAAAATAGGGAATTAAATGAGTTTTCTACAGTAAGAATTAGCTTCTCCGCTTGCAGATGATATCTTATTCTCAATAGTGGATAAGGAATGCAAGCAAATCCATAAATGTGATCAATAATTCCATACCCATCCGAGCTTAATGAGCGGGTTTCAATAATATGGATTACTTCTTCAAACACGAGTACAAGGCCTTCATTCAGTATATACCAAACGTGAAACGAATCAGGGAAAACAAGGTCAATATGGTAGCTGCGGTAGGACGGGATAGCACCGACGCTTATTACGTGCAATCGACACTGGCCTTGGCATCAAAACTTCATTGCGAATGCATTGAGTTCCCAGACCAACAAGACATATCATTTTACATGCCGGAGGAGTTTGCAAAAACAGTCCTGAGTACAATCAAACGCTGGAAAGATGACAGGTAGCCAATAATTAGTCCCCAAACCTCCAGAAATCGCTTCCGATACCCTTGATAGCTTGAAAGAAATTATAACTCGAGAGATAAGAACAATAGATACCATCAGGTCGACGATGACACTGATAGTAATCGAATAGCGAGAACTATTATTTAGACGAAAGTATCCACTTTACTTCCACCCTCCCGCATTAAGCAGTTTTCGAAGAACCTCGGTAGTACGTATGACCGTATGACTTTAGGCGTGATATTGTTATTTAGTTGAAGCAACTCTTCGAGTTGGTGAATCATATGGAATCACCTAGAAGAGGGGATAAAGATATAAGAGTTCCATAAACTGTCGTTTTCTTGCAAAGTATCCGATCAATATTATATATTTCATGAACTAATTCGCGTCATGAGAACACGCACCACCTCAGTAACGAGAGGAGATAATAGTAATTT
>JBPCNB010000697.1:0-1722 GCA_051001675.1 Nitrososphaeraceae archaeon
GTTCTGCATCCTCCCGTTGTACCCCTCTTTGTGCCGATTCTGGTCTTGGTCTTGGTCCGTTGTTTGCAAAGGTCGCATTATCTCCGAAATGATAGTTATTAAAGAATTAAGAAATAAACACAGATAAAATATTCAGTACCAAACATTGAGAGATCTTTAACACACACGACCCCACCGTCACAAAATCAGCTCCTAGCTGTCTTAAGAGCACGCGCTTTAATCAGCCACCCTTAATAAGGGTTCTTATAACACAGGCAAGAGATTCTCCACGAGTTTAATATATTTGCGTCCTCCACAATAGGTGTGCTAAATAGGTTCCGAGAAGCTTTAAGCCCTATTCTGGATCGGGTTGGATCTTTTTTCGCAGCCAGCGGACTAAACCCCAATTTTTGGACAGCCGTAAGCCTTATTCTTGCGGCTGCAAGCGGCTTGACCTACATGTTAGCACTGCCTTATTGGGGGATTAATTGTTATCAAGCCTCCTTGGCTGGTAGCGTTATACTTCTTATTTCGGGATTCTTCGATGTAGTAGATGGTTGTGTTGCCAGATCAACTAAACAAAGTAGTAAGAAGGGAGCATTTCTGGATTCGGTATTTGACAAAATTTCAGAATCTCTCATCTTTATAGGTATTGCAATAGGGGCACTTGCTAATCCCGTATTATGTCAAGTGGCATTATCGCTGTCATTATTAGTTAGCTACACTCGTGCAAAATCTGAATCAGCGGGGATTGAGTTGAAAGGTCTTGGAATAGGAGAAAGAGCGGAAAGACTACTTCTGGTAGGAATAATGGGACTAGTCCCGTTGGAAGGAATCTTGCAATATTCTGTCCTTCTAGTTTGCGTATTCGCAGGAATAACTCTATGCCAGAGGATATTTTTTACGCTACGCAGATTATGAGTCCTATCTGAGTCTGCCAGTACTTCGCCGATCAGCCTCAGACCTTACTTTCACCACACCTCTGTGGACAGCACATGACACACAGTAAAATTTAACGTCTGTCGAAGGTGCAATGTATGCTCCCTGGGCCTTTAATTCTTTAGCGAGAGTTGGTTCGACGAGGGTAATTCTGCCAGTAATTTTCTTCGCTTTATCGCGGGGCACCATAGCGCCACATTGGCTACAATGTACCGTACCGGCGCTACCCTTTCCACCCTTAGTTCGACCTCGGCTTGTCCTCTTCTTCGGCATGTAATGATAAGCATTCGTATTCTATCCTTTAAATCTTATGGCAGTAATGCTCCATTTGAGGCATAAATCCCAGATTGAAATGGCTAACTTCCTACACGTTCAGCTGTGCAAAACACAAAATCTTTTTACGAATTTGTTAGCCAAAATGCTCCAGAACATTTATAGCTCCTACTGATCATCTATGTCCTAATACAGTTTAACAGAGAAGCCGCCATCCCAAAGTTTCCTGCTAAACTGTAGGTTAATTTCTTTTTTTCTAAACTCTTCGAGTCTTATTGCCTACAACGACCGACGTCAGAAAATCCTGCCATTAACACTGAGTAGCCGCAGCCGTATTTGTGTGAACTCAATGGCCTTGTTATATTGCATTCCTTTACCCCTAAACCGGGGACATGAGAAGTATTGTATGTATCAATTACAGTATAATAGTCCGCCCTAATCTTTATGCGGAGGCTAGGTGTTCTACGAAAAAAATATCATTTGTCTAATTGTATTAGTTTCTCGTACCATTGTTTCGGTAAAACTATGCAT
>JBPCNB010000698.1:0-6303 GCA_051001675.1 Nitrososphaeraceae archaeon
CCTTTAAAAATAATCATCTATAAAAACAGCCATTCGTTTGTGCATGCATTATTTGCTTGTTCCCATTAGTACGTTTGACATAGCTGCTATGGACTTGCAACAATAAAGCCTAAAAGTCGCCAAAACCCCCTCCGTCGAATCCGCCAAAGTCTCCTCCACCCGTGTCTGCTTCACTAGCGCCAGCTCCGCTACTATCTGTCTCAGTATCTCCTGCTCCTCCATCTCCTCCGCTTCCACTATCTGCAGCCATCTGACTTTCCATAGGATTTAGTGCCATTCCCATCATAGACATCATGGATGTAAAAAACAATATATCCATAATCCCAGAAAATAGCATAAAAGGCATCCACGACCTATTATTATTAGAGTTCATATAACTTTGTAGCTGAGCAGTATTGCCACTTTTATTCCACTGCTTTAATTGTTCAGCTTGTTGTTGTAGTTCTTGTTTCTTTGAGTTTAGCATTCTTAGTCCGGTTTCAGTTACTTTGATCTTTAGTTTGTTGCCACCAAAGAACCGTCTTCTCTTTTCCTCTTTAATGATTAGTCTTTGTAATGATAAATCGTTTATGATAAGCTCAACTTCTTCACTGGGCAATCTCGTAGCTTTCGAAATTTTGTCAACGTTTTTTATGCCTCTTGCTATTGCATCTAACACTATGAAATGGCGAGGATTGTTATTAGCTGTGTTTGGTGGGTCGTAAGTCATTAGATCTACAGTAAGTAATATTCACGCACAGTTTATTAATATTTAATCGAAAGTAAGTTACTTGGCGTCAGGCTGAGTAGATGTTAGACGTACAGCGGTCCCTACTCCCATAACCTTTGTGATTCTCTGATTAAAGAATCAGACGTATTTTTAAATATGGTACCATAATTCTATTGAGATGAGACTATAATTCAACTTGACAGAGCATTTTTATTATAATAATTCCTAGAGGTGAAATAAGATCTTAAAATCAATGACATTACAATATAGAAGAGTGGTTCTCTATATGCCAGGTGTATTTGCTAGTTCGTTAATTTTATGGATGGCATTATTTTTAAATATCTCTGTTTATGGTCAGCTAAGTGTGATTTCATCACAAAATAACGATGACAAGAATTTACTTATTAGGATGCTAAACCTTGAGAGGATCAGAAATCAGATTATATTAACTGAAAAGAGTTTAGCCGTAGGCGATAAGGATATGGCCTTTGTGCATGCTTATATTCCACATTCAGTGATATTTCCATCATTTAAAGACCAACTAAATAATATCAGTTCACAATCAGTCTCTCAGCTTGAATCGTTGTTAACAGACCTGCCGATTAGTATCAAAGCTGGCGAAAGTATGGAGTTACAAAGCAAATTGCAAAGTGACCTCAGATCAATTGAGCAAATTTTAGATAGTATTTCAAAGCAGGACGTAGGACAGGATGTCTTATCAAATCAAACAATTCTAGCAAATATTGTCGTCTTTCTTCTAAGAGATGCTGAGCAATCATATCGACTTTCTAATGCAGTTATAACCACAAATCAGCAACAAGACGATAAGAGTAGTAATCAACAGTTCAGTAAGGTTGACTATGAAAATTCCCACGGCTTAGTAAATATATCAAGGTCAAATTATGAAAAGATAGGCAGTTCTTTAGATGATAGAAGAAGGCAAGAAATAGATACATTCTTCAGTCAATTAGAAAATTCTATAGTACAAAAGGCAAGTATAGAGTCAATTTCCCAGTTAGTTACTGCAATAGAGAGAGACTTGGCAGAATATCTCTCAAGTAGTTCTAGTAACCAAGGCGCTACAACGCAGATAAAAAATGAGCATTCTCAATATTTTTCAACTATAAGAAATCTGCTATCAGATGTTATTACTGAAGTTAGTGAGAATAGCAACTATAAAGCGGCGGATAAAGTTGCTATGACTGCATATTTAGATAATTATGAATACCTTGAAGCACCAATTGAAAGGCTTAACGCGACTTTAATGGAGGATATTGAAGTAGAGATGAGGGAGGAACTACGGAATATGCTAAAGGAAGAGCAATCCCCTGCGGCAATACAAAGTTTTGTAGATGGTATTCTTGTCAAGGTTTCAGAGGCTGAACAACTGTTGGATAATGATTCTTCTCTTGCAGGTCAAAATCAAACTGGTGCTAGTTTAATGACACAATCCCGCCCGGGCTTTGCTGATATCGAAGGACTAAGTCAAGGCTTTGGAATCTACACCGGAGAAAGAAGACAAATGGGCGAAACGGAAGATCCCTCGAAGGCGGCTGTGAGAGGAGATATTGATCAGATTAGAATAAAGCTGGATGAAACGTTGAAACTATACAAACAGGGAGAAATTCAGGAAGCTTTGACAACCTCGCGTTCTGCCTATTTAGACAGCTATGAAAAGGTCGAGATCCCATTAAGACCTATTGATCCAGATTTTACACTCGATATGGAAATAAAGTTTGCGCAACTTCGAAACCTATTACAAAGCAATGCAGAGTATAATCAGGTTCTTAAAAAGACATCAGAAATTAAAAGTGGGTTGGATGAATCTGAACGTCTTGTATCCGGAACTGGGGTAATAGCTCCCACGATTGCATTTTCAAGTTCCTTTTCTTTAATATTTAGAGAAGGACTGGAGTCTGCTCTGATTATAGGAGCTATACTCACATATCTTGAAGCTTCTAGAAATGAACGGTTCAAAAAGTACGTCTACTATGGAATATTAATTGCAGCAGCCGCTACAGCGCTGACTTGGTTTATAGCTCAATATGTCATAGAACTATCGGGTGCTAGTAGGGAATTAATCGAAGCAATAGCAGGAATTTCTGCAGTTGCAGTTTTATTCTGGGTTAGCTTCTGGGTGCTAAATAAGATTGAAACAAAGAAATGGATTGAATTTGTCAAGGCGAAGGTCTGGAAAGCAACAACTACAGGAAGCGTGATGGTATTTGTTATGCTATCTTTCTTCACTGTTTATAGAGAAGGATTTGAAACTGTTCTCTTTTATCAAGCTATATTCTCTTTTGCTAAATATATGGAATGGTATGTCGTAGCTGGAATGATATCCGGACTTGCTGTAATAATAGGAGTAGCAGTTGTCGTCAGAAAAATAGGTAAAAAGCTACCCCTCAGAGTGTTGTTCGGATTAACGATGGGTATAGGAGCCTATATGTCAATAGCATTTATTGGTAATGCTATACGGGAATTTCAGGAACTCGGTTATATCTCAACGACTCATCTTATAGGTATTGTTCCTAGACTCGATATTAATCTTGCAACAATGACTGGCATTCACCCAACACTAGAAACAATTGTTGCTCAAATAATATTATTGTCAGTTTACATAATAGGATCGCTTTACATATTGGTAGTTCAACCCAGAAAGAAGAAAGCAATAGAAGCTTCAAGAAAATCTATGGCAGATTTAGAGAAGAGAAGAAGTTCGTCCAATTTACCGGAATAAGACAAATTTACGATAAGGATGTCGATAGGAAATTGATTCCTGCCTAGTTAGCAGACTTTTAGGGAGGTTCATATAAGAATTCTTAGAAAATTTTCGTTACGAGTGTATTCCTTGAACAAGACCGTTTAAATATTAGGCCTACCTAATTAGGTCCGCCTAAGCATTTGATGGAAAATAACCTCGTAAGTTTAAGAGATGCTCGAATAGCAATACCTCTGTTACAGGATATCATCGACGAATCTGCTCTCAAGATAATTTCATCAATTATTGACGGCGAAAAAAATGTAATCCAAATCTGTTATGAGAACAAATTGCCTCTGAGCTCGACTTACAAAAAAATAAGAAAATTGTATCATGATGGACTTGTTTCAGTTGAAAAAATTGATATTGACGGTAAGGGAAGGAAGGTTGTCTTCTATAAGAGCAAAATAAAATCTCTAGACTTTAACTTGAAAAAAGATGGAATATTATTACAGTTTGACAGGAATGATAAAGAGCACATTATGTGGATAAATACGAGGGAGTCGAACTTAAGTCAGAAGCTATAATAACGCTAGGTATGTGTCATTCTCTCTGTATTTAAAGGGAGATTCTAAAATTGGACTTTAAAATCCTGTGTAATACGGATAAGGTTAATAATTAATTAGAATTAGTAATAATACAAGCAATGTCTGAAATTACGGCCATAAACAATCGCCGAAAATCTACTTCAAAAAAGGAACAAGAAGAACTTTTCATTGATACGGCTGAAGCCGAACACATAGAAATGTACCTTAAAGCAATATGGTCGAGTAGTGAAAGAAAAGAAGAAGTAAAAGTTAGCTCCATTGCTAAATTACTCGATGTAACACAACCCTCGGTTGTCCAAATGCTTCATAAGTTAAACGATACTGGATTGGTTGCATACAAAGGTGGGAAAAACGTAGTTGAACTGACAAACGAAGGCGAAAAAATAGGAAAACAAATGATAAGAAACACCAGATTATTAGAAGTAATGATGAACGATGCTTTGAAGTTGGAAATTGATGAAGAAATGGTGTGTGGCATAGAACACCACATGAAAAAGAAATTTACAGACGCATTGTGTACCTTACTCAAGCATCCAAGGAAATGCCCTCATGGTTATGCCATACCTTATGGACTATGCTGTAGATAATAGTCGACATTTCTTCAAGGAACAGACAGCGATGCAAGTGGTAAGAATTTACATGATCGAGATACGGTCCGGTTTTGATTCGTATACAAATGTTCTTCAAAGAATCGTTATAGCGGAAGGATCGATGCCCATACCATGAACTTTCTCTAGTGAGAGAATCGTTAAATGCGTAAATGAATTCTTTGCACTATTGTGAATCCGTGTCACCGACAAACAAGGAATCTCAAAAAATCTACCACGTCAACTTCGTGTACTCAATTGTTTTCCTTTTTCTTCATAAAGCAAATATCCTAAAGCCATAATTATTGACCAAGGAATCCTAAGGCAATCGATGATTTTAACAGGAAATCGTCTCCTATGGTTCTCTATTCAGAAAATTTTGGAGATACAGCAGAAAAAGTTTTGTAGACGATAACTAAAAGTAAGGAGCCCGTATAAATACAAGTAAAGGAGATTTCTACTCTAGAGCGATTAGGGATAGAACACTATACAGTATTACCGACATCATCGGAACCATATTTTATGCAGAGTTCTAGAGGCTAAACAACGATCAAATATAATATATCTACAGTTTAAAATATAAGTTTACTAAAGATTACAGATATCTCTACATAATGGTTCGCTTTTATCATTCTAATGTTCACAATGCCTCTGAAGCTGATATAGTCATAATTGGCGTGCCCGATGAATCTAGATCTCACGCCACAAGAAAAGGTGCAAGCAAAGGACCAGATACTCTACGTCATGCGTCAAATGAATCAGAGTTTTTTGAAAGAGATGGCAAAATTATTCCTATTTGTCCGTTGCTTGGTAGCATTGGCAATAAACACATATTTGACTATGGAAACATCCCGAGAGAAAACCTCTACAAATTTATCCTTGATTTAGTTTCGAATAAGAAAATACCTGTAGTTATAGGTGGAGACCATTCTATTACAAGCATAGTCCTGCAAGCAATTGGGGACGTGTATGGTAAAATAGGATTATTTTATTTCGATGCTCATCCAGACTTTGTTTCTTCTACCACCAATTATTATGGATCCGTATTAACCGACTCGTACCAGTGGATAGATTTTCCTAATAGTGTGCTAATAGGGACACGAGCTGCTGAGACTGAGGAATTAGAAAATGCAGGCAAGGCGGGATTAGAAGTGATTACTCCAATAGATATAACAAAGTCGGGAATTTTAGAGATCGCGAATAGGATAAGATCCAAAAATTGTAACGATAAAAAATATCTTTCCATAGATCTCGATTGTCTCGATCCCGCTTATGCTCCCGGGGTTTCTTTACCTTCGCCATGTGGCTTATCAAGTATTGACCTCGTCTATCTTCTCAAACTGGCTATAAGCAGTGGTATCATTGGAATAGATATTGTAGAGCTTTCTCCCGACTTTGATTTCAATAATATGACAGCACACTTAGCTGCCAGAATTCTATTAGAGTCGATTGCCTCCATTAAATTGTCTTAGTACCAGAAAAAAACTGAGTCGTTGAGACCTAAACAATGTCCTAATTGTTCAGAGCCAAGCAAGTCGTCTCCAAACTTCCATATTCATCTGGAGTGTTGAGGCTACCATGATCGTTTACAATCTTTGTTACTCGTTCCAATCATTACCCTTAAACTTCACATGGGTCCTCTCATCGGGTTTTACCTTCACAAGATTGGAGTATCTTTGAACCATGATGTTTTGGCTA
>JBPCNB010000699.1:0-4329 GCA_051001675.1 Nitrososphaeraceae archaeon
GTGTGGGTGCGGGTTTACTAGAATACAGAACACTTCTGTCAGGGATGCGGTGGAATGCGAACCAAAATTGACTCAATTTTGCCACCCAGGTTTAATAGAAAAACTAACGGGTTCGGTGGGATTCGGACCCACGACATTATAACCCCACAATGGACTGGTTAAGAGCCAGACGCTCTACCTGGCTGAGCTACGAACCCTCAAAAATCTTGCATACTGTAGAGATATTTAAATCTAAACACCCTCGCGAAGTTCTTTTAAATCCAAGGAAGTCCATAAATTTGTATGCTTGATATTCTTTTTCGTATGCTCAGACAATTTTCCCTTGTATTGAATTCTGTGTAAAAATGACAACTAATATAATTATCAAATTATAGTATAAAAAAGATTGAAACTGAATAGAAATAAGCACGCATTGTAAATATGTATATCCTATACATACAAAATATTCAGGAAATCTATGTTTTTGCTTAAGGATTGGAGCAATTTTGAAATGATGTCATACTGCAGTTTTTTGGCTACTTATCTAAATGAGTTTAATTAATAATACATGTTTTCTCAATAGCGCTAGCGGTACAAATGTAGGCCTTCAATCAAAGCAGGGAAAGGTAGAATTGTTTGCGCTATAAGCGGCGCATACAGTTAAACAAATATGTTTCCTAGAACTGAGTTATAAATAAGCTCATGCTACTTGTGTTTGTGCATTAACTTGATTTATATTATTTTGTTCCTCTATTTGTGATACTTTTTCTTGTTCTTGAATTATTCTAACTATTGCATCAGAAACAGAACATTTGCGTCTTTCCTTCTCTTTTAAGACGTGTCTGTAGGCGTCTAGGGTAATATACACCGGAATAGAGCCCGTTCCTTCAAGCAAGGCTTTTACTCTATATAGACCGTTTTCCATTCCTCTTTCCGCGGTTTTCTTTAATTTTACCCTGTCGATTAAACCTCCAAGTGGACCCATTGGCATATCATAATCAACGTTTAGGCTAGTTTTCGTACTTTTTTCGCCTTTTTCCTCAAATTCAACAATAATTTGCCACCGCTTAAATGGTCCTTTAATCATCTTTGCAACTATCCTACGATATGGGATATAGTCAATTGTTTCACAATCCCATTCTAATTGTTTGCCATCAAAATTACCGCTTATCCTAAAAATAGTTCCAACCCCAAAGCCATTTTTTACCTCTATCGGAATAACATTTAGGGCCATGTTCTCCGGAAACTGGTCTGCCATATGTTCAGGTCTAGCAAAATAAGTAAATACTTCACTAACAGGAGCGTTAATTTGCATAGTCTTGCTGATACTAGTCATGATGACTTAAGAAAAGAAAGATGGTGGACTGAATTTAAAGGTTTCCTAAAAGAAGGCTGTTTGTATTTCCTCGTTCTATGAAGCCTATCTAACGCAAAACTATAGTAGAATTGTCCGGATATAGGCGGTTCCGCTGTTTAACCTATGCTATGCTAAAGGGTTACCATTTACTATTTCTTCTAGGCATTTTATTATATCTTGTTTAGTAACAGGTATAGGATTGTTGTCTAAATGTCCTCTATCGGGCATGATCACATCGGCCGCCTGATCCAAAGGTTGCTTAAGCTTCAATGGCTCGAACTTTAGTTTCTGACAAATTCTTTTGAACCTTTCATAATATGCTGAATTGTTGAATTTATGAGCAACAGTGGTACATGAGGATAAAGAATATCCATGTGGAACGCCCTCATTTGAAAATACATAAGAAAGAGCATGTCCAAGCGTGGTTGATGAATTTCCGAATCCTATTCCTGACAACATCGCTCCGTAAGGCAACAAATTTGGCTTCTCATTTACTATTGCGTCTTCCAAAATATCAAAAGCCTCAGTACAAAACAATTTTGTAAGTGGATTACCTAGCTTACTGTCATAGCCCTCTGAAGCCTGTGCTGCTGCATCGCATGCAGAATTTCTCATAATATTAAAAGGCGTGCCTGGTAGAAAGTATGGGTCAACAATTGCGGCGTCAGCAAGAAAGGCTTCATCTTGCAACAACTTTTTCTTGTGTTCAAAGCTTATGACAGCATATGTCGTCATTTCCGCACCTGTTCCAAAGGTAGTTGGAATAAGGATCTTTGGGATACCTGTTAATTTGCCAAGATACTTGCAAACATCCATCGAACTCCCTCCACCAAGTCCGATAAAGGCGGAAACATTTTTGCCTTCGTATGCTTTTTTGACAGATTCTACCGTTTCAATTGCAGGGTCAGGGGTAATTTTATCATAAATCTCATAATTTTTTAGACCCATGTAATCTAGCCATTTGTTGTAAATATCGGGAGTCGTTGTTGTTATGACCAAAGAATTCTGTGGATACTCAAATTCTTTGGCAGCATTTTCGCCAAACGCTATTTTCTTTGGCATCAAAACCTTCCACATATAAAAAGAGGTATTTACACAAGGGTATTATATTTTACTGAATCTATGATCTACTGTCTTTAGTAATACTGGTCATGAATAAAATATAAATCTCATATCTAGCACACTTTTTATGCTAGTGTTAACGACTGCCATCGTTGATCATTTTTACATCAGTATACTTTTTTTCTTCTAATTTTTTGTTTCTTGTCGAAGACGACTTTTTGTCTGTAGAGTAGAATATTCCATATGAATAAAGTACGACTATCAAAACCATTGCAAACAATACAAGTCCTAGCCCCAGATGGGCGGTCACCAAAATTGCATGTAACCGCTCCACTATCACCAAAGCACCAAGTGTAATTTGGCCCAAGACAGCACAGCCAGCTATTATTGAAGCTATTTTCATTCCCTTGGAAGCACCCTTTGATTTTAACGCAAATACCATAGTAGCGATAACAAGTAGTCCAGTCGTTGCAGCAATTGATCTATGAAAATATTCTATAAGGAATTCACTCATGGGTACCAGGCCTGCAGGACAGAGCGGCCAGTCGGGACAGCTGAGCCCCACTCCGGATGCGCTAACATATCCACCTATCGAGATCAAAACAAAAAGAGCAAAAAGAGTGGATATGGAAAGCGCCTTGAGGAGAGCCGTGCTTGTGTTACTTCTGCATATCATAGATTTCTATCATGGTGTCATTGTACTGTCAATGACCCTGTCATATATGGATGCACAGCACAGAAATATGCATAGTCACCTGGTTTCAAGTCTGCAGTCACAATATCAGCAGAATCTCCAGCATTTATGATGCTGGTATCAAATAGCTTTCCCATATTAGGATCAGTAGCATCTTTGCCATTAGTGACAGTGTGTGGGGTTGTATCTTTATTCTCTACTGCTATCGTGTCTCCCACCTTTATAGAGAGATCAGCAGGATCATAATATTCATTTCCTTGTACTGAAGCACCCTGAGGGATGGTAAGTGTTGCTGCCGCAGCAGCAGTAGCAGCTGTTGTTGCTGGAGGTGATGTTGTAGTCGTCGTTGCGTTTCCGCCGCCACCAGCACTACTGGCATTTCCTGCCGTGGAACCGGCTGACGCTGTTGTATCCTCCGAAGTAGACGATGCATTACCAGCAGATGTACCTGTTGTACTCGTCGTTGTTGTTGCATTGCTGCCGCCGCCACCAGCACTACTGGCATTTCCTGCCGTGGAACCTGTAGCAGCCGTAGCTCCGCCTGCGCTAGCTGCACCCACAGTCAATTTCGATGTCATATAAGGATGAACTTGACAATAATAGGGTACTTCATCTCCTTCTTTTACGCCTGTAAGTTGCACTGGAGAGGATTCTTCTCCACCATTTATTATACTTGTATCAAAAATCTTGCCCGAGTTAGCGTCTTCTGCTCCGGTACCTGATGTTGATGTATGTGGTACAGTGTCTTCGTTGACCCAAACAATATTATCATTTAATGGAACTTCAGCATCGTCTGGTTCATAATCAGGATTTCCTTGTACTGAAGATCCTGTGAGAATCGTAATTGTTGTTCCAGTTGCTGGTGTCGTCGTCCCTCCTTCGGCTCCGGTACCAGTCGCTCCTCCTGTTTCACCTTCCTCTACTTCTTCAGTTCCCTCTTGAATTTCATCACCTTCTCCTTCAGGAGCAGTAGGTGACTCTATTACTATTGTAGATACAGGGGGGGGCGTCTGGGCCATCTCATTCCAATATGGAACCGCAATTGCAGCCCCTACTGCCATTGTGATTACAATGATAGCAAGGCCCTGCGCCAGTCTCTTTTTTGATGTCCTAATGATGGGGCTCTCGTCGTGTGTAGTCATAATACTCTTCTCCAATCTTGAAGGGATCGTTCGTATCCGCATGTTTTCCGCTTCCAGCACTCTTTATCAGGTTAACCAGCATTATTATATAAGAC
>JBPCNB010000700.1:0-1659 GCA_051001675.1 Nitrososphaeraceae archaeon
CATTTCTTTGCTCTATTATCTATAGTGTTGTCTATCTTTGACGAAGCCTTCTTTTTCTGTGAATATCGGAATATCAAGATATCTGCAACCATAGCTGGAATTATATTCAAAAGGTAAAGAGGAAAAAGCCATGCGAAATATGAATTGGAAGTTATTGTGGTTGTTGATTGTATAGTCATGATTACAGCTATTATGGAAGTTAAAATGAAGGGTATTCTATTATTAGTCGAAAGATAAGAGATTCTTGCTGCAATAAATAAGCAGATGCCAAGTATAAATGGGATGGAAACGGATGCAGCAACCAAAGCAGCAAGTGGATTGGGATTGAAGTCAAAATATTGACCTTTGGAGAATGGGAGTGTAAACATCAAAACCATACCTACTGCAACCATCAAAAATACTGCAAATCCAACAATGAGTGATAGTTTTGAAAACAATGAGGATGATGATGTATTATTAATTTTTCTGCTGCTGTGATTACTACAATGGCTATAAATCCCAATTAACGCACCCAAAGCTGTCGTTAGCATACCAACAGCCAATACTGAATGAGGAGGGCTTAACAATCCATCAAATCCAAACTGAGTATGCCACAAGAAATCAAATGGACCAGCAGTTAGCTGTAGTATACATCCTATTGCAGCTAGTTTTAGCGATAAAGGTAAGGATGACGGTAATAGTACTAACCACGTAGCATATTTCTTTTGTTGTTGTATTTTGAAAGCTGCTTGAATAATCCCTCCTATTACACTCCCAATTGCTAATGCTACACCTGAATAAATGACTGAATGAGGAGGAGTGAAGAAGGTTTCAACATTGCCAACACCATGCCATACAATATCCCAGTTGGAACCACTGATCTGTAGAGATACGCCTATTGATATCAGAAAGTAAATAATTGGTGATATTCGTATTGCTGAGGAGTATTTCCCTGTGGAATGAGAGCCTGAAGTTTTCATAGGATATTAAAGCTATAGATACGCTTGGGAAAATCTCTTTATAACTTATTGCAAATATAACCATATCAACCCACATGTCTATGCAAGAAAGATTAACTCAATTCCTAAAAGATTCCTCAGGTTGGGAGAGAATAAGCACCAACATACAAGGTGTCTTTTTGCTCAAACTTCCTAACTCAAAAGCAGGTACTTGGAAAGAATCTATTGCAATTGAGATTAATCCTGTTAATCCATCTACAGGTTTCCCTACAAAAAAAAGAGGTATAGTAATAAGGTCGGCTTCAGAATTAGAACAAATTACTCATATTCTTGCAAACTTAAAACTGTCAGAGCTAGCAAAGAAGATGGATGAGGTAAATCCATCAGATTTAAAAAACAAAGCTAAGAACAATGCTGGTGATTCTGATATTATAGAAATCTGAGCAATCGTAAATGAGACAAAAGGGGAAGACGACGGCAATTGTTACAGGCAGTGGAAGAGGGATAGGAAAGGAAACAGCGATTCTATTGGCAAGAAAGGGAGTAAATGTAGTTGTTTGTTCTAGAACTAAGAGCGAAGTCAATTCAACAGTTGATGAAATCAAAAAGCAAAGTAGTCAGGTCAATGTTTTAGGTGTAAAGTGCGATGTAGGTATACCTTCCCAGGTCAATTCGGTTGTTAAGGCAGCAATAGACAAATTCGGAAGTGAAACCCTAGATA
>JBPCNB010000701.1:0-4565 GCA_051001675.1 Nitrososphaeraceae archaeon
CAACTCCTTTAGACCTCAGGACAGGATTTTGTTTTCAGGCTTTCGCTGTGCCAAAGATTGACAACTAAATAAATAAATAAGTAAAATGAACATCGCTTTAACTTAAAGTTTGGAAGAACTAGAGGTAAGCACAACCTGGGGAGCGAAACGATACTAAAATATTAGGATAAATTATGATGGTGTCAGGAAAAGTGAGGATAATGATTGAGAAAGTAACGATTGGCTCTCTGCAACTGAGAATAATATTGCTTTCTTTCAATATTGTTTTAGGTCTTTATTCATTTGCGGTTAGCGAGGGTTATGCACAAACGGGTAACACCAGTACCGAAGACACTAGAACTAAGCAATTAAAATTTGAAGAGCCAATTAATTTAACCAATAATTTAAGAGACTCGGTTTATGCACAAGTGGCTTCTCATGGGAATGAAGTCTACATGGTTTGGCAAGAAAACCCCCCATCCAGTCCAGTTCCTGAGAATAGTAACTTGATTAATTATGACGTATTTATAAAGAAAAGTGTCGACGGAGGTTTAACTTTTGGTAAGGAAATAAACCTGAGTAATAATCTAGGGTTTTCAGAACACCCCCAAATTGCTGTTTCAGGGAATAATGTACATGTTGCTTGGATTGATAATTCGCCATCAATGGCATCAACAACGACTCCAGAAAATAAAAAAATACTTTATAGAACCAGTATCGATGAGGGAAATACCTTTGGCAAGACAATTACTTTAAGCAATACCAGTAGTGCAGATTCGTACAATCAGGAGATGGCTGCAGCAGGAAATAACGTTTATGTGGTATGGCAAGAGACCCCATTACCAGCTGCAGATCAGGGTAGTGCTAAGAGCGGAAACCTCGGTACCAATGCTGACAACGAAAGCGATAGAAGCAGCGTTAGGGAGCACTTCAGCAGTATATCCTTTGTAGCAAGTGTGGATAGCGGAGAGACTTTCAAAAAGACGAAAAGCATAAGCAACAGCGCATTCAAGTCGTACCCGAAAATTGCTGCTTTTGGTAATAGTGTATTTATGACTTGGAATGTTGGAATAATTGGTGATAATAGTGATATTGGTAACACTGGTATATTTTTTGCAAAGAGCTTGGATATCGGAAATAGTTTTAGCGATACGATGAAGCTAAATTCTAACTGGAATTCTGTCGGTGAGTCTCAAGTAGCTGCTTATGGAAATAACGTATATGTTGTCTGGGGAGGAAATCCAGACGACAAAATTGTCGGTAATTTGTTTTATTCAAAGAGCTCTGACAACGGCGATACTTTCTCCGCCGCCCGATCTCTAACCGAAAAAAACACACTAAATGTTGAAGTAACTGCTGATAATGATATCGTATATGTGGCATGGCAAGGAGTTCTGCCAAACGGCAACGAAGAGATTCTGATCAAGAGCAGTTTAGACTCAGGATCAACTTTTACAAACATAAATGAAAATATAAGTAGAAATGACGGCATCTCAGAATGTACTTCTATATCCATATCTGAAGAAACTGAGAAAGTCTATGTAGCCTGGGAAGACGACACCCCTGGAAATCATGATATTCTCTTTGCACATAGTATTTAGAATAGGTAAATGTTGGCAGCCGATGTCGTTCAATGGGAAGTATTACAAATCATAAAAAAGCTTGCCTTTTGAATGTATCATGCCCCTCTAATAACTCTAATACCTCTAATACCTCTAATACCGCCTGGAATGTTCAAGCTCAAGTTTGACTTACTTGTACTCTATTATATATTACACTAGGCGTGCTAGGAAAATAACTACAATACGCAAGGGCGAGGATACGAGAATTTGTTAGTTTGCAATCCATCAACTCAGAAGAGGAGCATAACTTCTTCTATCTTTTATTCTTTATCTTATATCTTATATCTTATATATAATCGTAGTTTTAAATAGAGAGGATAAGTATTATTACGTGGCATCTCCTAATAATAACGATCTTTAGACCAGAATGATCAAAAATAAAAATATGCAAAAGACCGCGCTTTTAGGCCCTCAGGATATGTCATTTGATATGTCTCAAAGTTGTGATAACAATTCCGCAGGGGGTCAGGAATATATGAACGGGGATCAAAAAAAAGGAGGCAGAGCCGACAATTTGGCAAGAAAAACTATATTGGTCTGCGACGATGAAACCGATCTTCTTCTGATGTTTCGTATTCATCTTGAGTCACGATATAATGTGTTGACTGTAGACTCGGGCAAGGCATGCATTGATAAGTTAATCGACCACAAGAATAAAAACGAGAAAGTTGACCTTCTCCTATTGGACTACAAGTTAGGAGATATTTCCGGTGATGTTGTTGCCCGCAAGGTAAAAGATATAGAAAATACAAAAATCTTGCTCATAACTGCTTTTGAGCTTGATGACAAGGTCATACAAGATCTCGTCCAAAACAAGTATGTTGTTGACGTTATAAAAAAGCCCATAATGCTAGAGCAGCTCTCACTGAAAATAGAAGAAAATATGAAGTGATATTTTTATTATAGCAAATTGAGCAGATTTAATTTCAATGTCTGAGGAGAAAAAAGCAGCTCCCCTGCTCTTATCAATATATTGTTATAGAGGTGTGTCGCACTAAATGTTTCACTTCGAGCAAATAGCAGATTTTTGATTTCTAACAACTTGAACATTTTCTAGCATATTCGATTTGCATTAAATAGGCAAGTTATTCAGAAATCCGTTTGGGTTATTTACTTTTCCTTTCTTCTCCTCTCACTTCGGATAATCTCCGTTTCATTCAGAATACAGGATTCTATTTCCCTATAGCCAAGAATAATCCAGAATTTGTCTTATTAATTCTGTTCTTCCATTCAAATGGTAAAAACTCTTACACTTTTACAAACGAGCTTTTTAATCAAGTTTTACCTTAAGATAGGTAGCGAGCCAAAATATCATTATCGAGGGAAACAACAACAATACAAGCAGACAAAGACAAACGAAGAATACTAGTTGTTGATGACGAAGTTGATGTTGCCTACTCTTTAAAGAAGGTTTTGGAAGAAAGTGGATTATTTGAGGTGGATTCATTTACAGACCCTGAACTTGCATTGTCGACCTTCAGTCGCAAGAAATATGACCTCGTGATTTTAGATATCAGAATGCCTAAAATCGATGGATTCGAAGTATATAAAAGAATAAAGATAAAAGACGACAAAGTTAAGGTTTGTTTTCTATCCTCAGTTCATGATTTGAGCGAATATAAGAGTATCCATGCTGATACAATTAATACAATACAAAATGGACTAGATGAGTGTTTCATGGACAAGCCAATTGGAACCCAACAATTGATAAAGCGTATAAACAAAATAGTTATGTCTTAACAAGAACTTATTAAAAGTGGAAATTAGTCATCTAAAATGGCGGATAGACTATTAACAAAAATTGAATAGAAAAAGTGGCGTTTGACACATGAAAAAGTATTCTAGGGAAACTCTAAATAGCCTACGTAGATAAATTGGGTGACAAATGCTAAATGTCTGTATATAGTTGTGGTCCTCCAATTTATTTGCCAAAATCCAGGATGGCTTCATATAATGCAGATTCATTTAAAGATTGCAGGGCTGCAGAAATGAGATTTATCCTGGGAAAATGACTGGATGCCTGGACAAAGAAAGACCTAAACCACGACGCGGATAAAGAGAACTTACTTCCGTCCCACAGATACCTCGCATATAAACAAAATTCTGTGTCACAAATCTGATACAATTGTACTAACTTTCTGAAAAAATGAAAAAAACTAAAACGATTAACTATCCATCCTTTTAACGGTCTTTTGCCAAGATTAGATGAGATAATATTTCATCATCCCCAGATACAACGTCATCATCACCAGCAATAGGAAAGAAAGTCTTATTGATTGACGATGATCCAGATATCACTCTGACTTATAGTCTTGCTTTAGAAGATAGCGGCTATGTAGTTGATACTTATAACGATCCTCTAGACGCTTTAACCCGTTTCAAACCAAACTTCTATGATCTACTGCTCTTAGATGTTAGAATGCCCCAGATGAATGGCCGTGAATTATATGAGCAAATTAAAAAAATGGATGCTAATGCTCGGGTTTGTTTTATTAGCGCTTTCAATCTCGAGGACAAAGCCGAAAGGGAGCAATTCCCATCAATGCAAATTGACTGTTTTATTCCGAAACCAGTTGAAGTGGGTGAGCTTCTAAAAACACTAGAAATACTATTACTAAAGTAACTTAGTCGATAGACGATTATTTTCTAATATGCTTGAAGATACGAATCGGATATTAGCTAGCATAAAATCACAATGAAATAGACGTTATCCATTTTTCCATGGCTGTGCGTGTTAGTAATCCCTCTATTGTAGCTGACTAACTCTTGCAGCCATTTTTTATATTTACTCAAATAGCTGGTGTTGTTGGTATTGTTGGTGTCGGCATTGTTGGATTGTTTTCAGGAGGAGGTCCAGAAATTGTATTCATAATAATGTCTCTAATGCAGATGCTATCAATCAGAGCATCAATCAGTTGCCCTAGTTCTACTTTTGGTAGTCGGCTATCTGACGAGGTTTCAATT
>JBPCNB010000702.1:0-4429 GCA_051001675.1 Nitrososphaeraceae archaeon
GGTATAACCGCAGCTTCCGTTTTCCCGGACCCTGTGGGAGCTACCAACAGGCAATTAATCCTTCTCGCAATTACAGGAAGCGCTTTGGTTTGAATTGTTGTAGTCGATGTGAATCCATGTTTTTTGAATTTCTCAAAAATTAATTGATCAAAATTCGTCTACAAATCACTTTGAGAGGATGTTTCAGGCTGGTTTTGCTGTTTCCGCCTCTTCATTTTGGAACCAGGAGCACTATTATCGTATACGAGAACCGTTAGAGTACCAGCCACGAATAACCCTAAGGCAACCCAAACATACAGGTCAAAATTTGCAATTACTTCGCCTACCATGATGTATAACTCTTATTTTCTTATTAAATATAATCGTTCTAGCCTAAAATAAATATATGCTCTCCTATATCAGATAGTCCAATGCGAAACAGTGTCGAGGATGTTCAAATGGAAGATGAAAGCAAGATCAGAAAACCTAAGGCGGTAGCCTTACTCTCAGGGGGGTTGGATAGTAGTCTTGCAGTCCGAATGATGTTAGAGCAAGGAGTCGAAGTTGAAGCAATTGCAATTAAGACACCATTTTGTGATTTCGATTGTGGAAAGGGATGTGGACATAGAGTCAAGCAAGTGTCGGCTGAGCTGGGAATCCCCTTAAAAACAGTCTACTTTGGCAATGAATACCTTAGAATGTTAAAAAAACCAAGGCATGGGTATGGCTCGGGAATGAATCCCTGCATCGATTGCAGAGCGATGATGTACAGAGCAGCAAAAAAGCATTTGGAAACAACTGGTGCTGATTTTATAGTCACGGGAGAGGTTTTGTTTCAGAGGCCAATGAGCCAAAATACTCGCGCCTTGCATATTATCGAAGAGGAAACGAACACTGCTGGCAAAGTTCTAAGACCGCTTTCTGCCAAACACCTCGATCCTACTGAAGCGGAGAAAGGCGGGCTCGTCAAAAGAGAAAATCTGGGTGACATAAAGGGCAGGTCTAGAAAAGGTCAGCTCAGGCTTGCGAAGCAGTTTGACGTTGTAGATCCCCCTAACGCAGCCGGAGGGTGTTTGTTAACTGATCCGGCTTTTTCTAAAAGAATTAAGGATGCTTATGAACATGCTGCTGATATTCCTAACATAAATGATGTAGAATTGCTAAAGGTCGGGAGGCATTTTCGATTGTCAAATGATGCCAAGCTAATAGTAGGACGAAATAAGGAGGAAAACGAGAGGATCATGTCCATGTCATTGCCAGGCGACATTATATTGGAAGCTAAAGACTATGTTGGCCCTACTTGTCTGCTTAGAATTATGAGGTACGAGGAATCCATATTAAAGGTCTCTGCAAGCATCTTACTTCGGTATTCTGATTCTCCGAAAGGCCATAACCATATAGTCAGAGCTAAGATAAATGACAGTGAGGAAGAGATACTAGCTTCCTCTGCTCTCGATGAAGGAATTGTAAACCTAAGAATCTAAATCAACAAGACAGTAAATGACTTTTGACCACTAGAACTATTTGGCTTCAAATTACAATTTGCTGCATTCGTTAGTAGATGGATGAATGCATGCAAAAGACAACAATTTACCTAAAAGCGGTTACTCTCAAAAGCATCAGCGATATTTCCAATATTAAAGATGATGCTAAGAAACAGATGATTATAATTCTGCGAGTCACTCCTCTTGCGCACAAGGATGTTGAAGAATTGCGCAAGGCTATTGATGATCTCTATAAATATGTGCAATCGTCTGGGGGAGACATAGCGCGCTTGGGAGAAGAACGTGTGGTTATCACTCCTCCAAATGTTAAGATCTGGAAGGGGATTTATGAACTGAAATGACATGCGAATAATTGTGTTATTTTCGTTTATGTAAACTCCCAAATGTTAAAGGAATGTATAGCAAGGTTCGAATAGAGTTGCTTTTAAATTAATTTTATAGCTTCTAGAACGGAAGGATGCTGCGTTTGTATCTTCAGCATTCTATTTATTGAGGTTGCAAGATTTTGTACCTTTGGTCGCTCACCATGATTAATCAACACTCGTCTTAATTTCGGTCTGAGCCTACTTACATAAGCCATGAGTTGACTATAGTCACTATGAACATCGAGTCCCTCGATCTTGTCTACCATACAATGTATTTCAATATCCTGACCGTCTATCGATATCTGCCTTCCTCCTTCCTGAATAAATCTTCCCAAGCTTCCGGGTATCTGGTATGAAGCTAGAATAATCTTGCTTTCTTGTTTTTGAGAAATCCGTTTTAAATATTGAAGTGATGATCCTCCATCTTGTGTAAAGAGCGGAGAAAGAATTATTGCTGGTTCATTATCCAGTACCTGAGAATCTATGACTGTAACGTATTTTGACTGAAATGGATTTTTTTCTGCCTGTTGAACACGACTATTTGTTTCTTCTGAAAGATATTCAGAATATACTTCGTGAACTGATGTAGCGTCAGCAATCATCTTCTCCACCATAATCTTTGTTTTACCTATTTTACCCAAAGCTATTGATGTATCAATAATTGAATAAAGCTCTTGGGCTAATCCGATGGGAGGAATTGGGATTAGTACTACTCCTTTGCTAATAAGGGTGGCATTTATACTATCGATAAGGCGTTGAACTGCCAATTGGTAGTCTGGAAATATGTCCACTTTATCGCCATACGTGCTCTCCAAAATGAGGGTTTCTATTCTAGGAAAATTAAGGGTAGGTTTGCTGAGCAATATGGAATCCCGGAAACGCATATCGCCAGTGTAAACCACGTTGTGATCTCCGTTTCCAATATGGAGATGCATGATTGTTGAACCCAAGATATGGCATGAACTTGTAAGCGTAAGTTTTACTTCAGGAGAGATATCTGTTACAACTCCAAGATTGAGAGGGATTGTGTGGACAACCACCTTCTCAACATCTTTAAGAGAATAAATTGCATTATTTTCGGACAATTTAATGTATTCCATATGCTCCAAATTCATTAGGGGCAAGGTCGGCTCGGAACAATAGACCGGGCCACTATATCCGTACTTAAATAGAAATGGCAAAAAACCGCTGTGAGATAAATGTGAATGACTCAAGACTACAGCATCGATATCGTTAACCTCGATACCTGTGATATCCAGTCTCGGCAAGATATCCAATGGTTCCTTTGCAAATACATTTAGCCCACAGTCAAGTAAAATCTTGCTTTCATGTGTCGACAATAAGATTGCAGAACGTCCAACTTCAGCAAATCCCCCAAGTGCAGTAATACTTGCCTCGGCTGGGGAATCATCTAATTTTGATCTAAAGATCCGCTCTCCAACGTCTTTATAGAACTGAATGCGTTCTTCGACCGTGTCATAGAGGATTTTATGAATATTCTGCATGATATTCACACTTGATGGTGTTTTTCTAAATTTTAGTTTCCATCCAGTTTTTTCGACTATTTCAAAGTTACCATCTTCAATGATAGACGTTAGTCCAAATGGAATTTGAACATAAATTTCTGCCTCTCCCAACGCATGGTCAAAAAACGTGTAATCTTTCTGAATTTCTTTTGAAACGCTGCTATTTAATAGAGCGATGGTTTCTTCTTCTGGTTTTCGGATTGATTCGTCAGTTCGTATAACAATTCTTTTTTTTAATGTGTTCACCATATTGGATATTATCTGACTGTTTTTCAAAAGGTATGCAGGATTATCAGAATATAACGCGATGCTAGGTCCCTCGTACTCTATCTTAGTGAGGCTTGATTCTCTAGGAAGACTCTGAAGTATAGAAGCCATTATATTTTGAGTATTTGGACCATTGTAAGATGAGTCATGTTGCATATTTTTCGCACCAGCATTCTAAACGACAAGAACATAGCTGATTTCCGATTACGGCTTTGAAATATTTGCCTTTGACCTTTAAAGAGTGTTTCGCTTTCGTCAGATGTTCTCGCAGGTAATTTTACGCAAGAAATATCAAAGTTGAAATAGTATTTTGGTTTATAATTACCACTGAGAAAGTTTGGAAAATATAGATTCAGGTTCTAGTGAAGGAAGGTTTGGAGATAATAGGAATACCGGAGGATACCGGCCCCAAAGAGACTATGGTGGCTATGGATCCAGGGGTCGGGGGGGCTTTGCAGGCCCTAGACCTTTTAGACCATCGCCAGTAAGGGTTGGAGAAGAATTTGATGTCAAGATCGAGTCAATGAGTAAAAGGGGAGATGCAGGTGTTGCAAAAGTGGAAGGCCTTGTAATCTTTGTTACGGGGACAAAAGTTGGAGATAGTGTTAGGATAAGAATAACCAAGGTTGGGAGAGGGTATGCTACTGCAGAAATTGCAGGGGCGAGTACGACAAATGAGGAATCAGGGGTTGGTCAACCATCGACTAGTGCAGATAATGAACAACCATCGACTAGTGCAGATAATGAACAACCATCGACTAGTGCAGATAATGAACAACCATCGACT
>JBPCNB010000703.1:0-6221 GCA_051001675.1 Nitrososphaeraceae archaeon
GTATATTAAGAGCTATAGAGAAGAGAGCATTGAAAATATACTAAAAGCTTTCCCGGCACATTAGTGTCGTTGTATAGTATAACTATGGAACTATTGTTGGTTGCGTGGGACAACTTTACTTTTTCTACAAAATTAGACGCAAAGTAGTCGTCATATGACAGAATCTTATAAAGTTATGTGAATTATAGTAATCTCAAAATAGTACAATTCTCCCTACGATTAGGACTCAGTCTGTTGTTGATTGGGCCTTGGACCAAGGGTTAAATTGATGTTTTCTGTTCCACCATCCCTAAGTACTGTAAATTGTACAGTATCGCCAACATTCTTCTCTCTTTCCAGATAGGTAAGTATATCGTCAATCTTCCGGACAGTTGTGTCATCTACTTTCACTATCACATCTCCTTCTACCTTGATTTCTCTCTGCCCACTTGCTGTCAACAAAATACCTTCACCTCCCAGTAGCCCTCCTATTTGAGCTGGACCACCTTCAACAACTTTAGTTACCAAAAATCCTTTAGTTTCTTCTAATCCTAGTACATCTGCGATTTCAGGTGTAATATTTGTTCCCATAATGCCTATGTAGGGGTGCTGATAAGCACCGGTTGCAATTAGGGATGGTACTACTTTATTTATAGTGTTTGATGGAATGGCAAACCCTATCCCTGCAGAGGCTCCTGTCGTTGAAAATATGGCGGTATTTATGGCTATAACCTCGCCTTTCATATTCAATAAGGGTCCTCCTGAGTTTCCTGGATTAATCGGTGCATCGGTTTGAATTATATCTGGAATAGAATAGGTTGAAAGAGACTGAGCTCCTGGAGACATCGTGTCGTCAGGAGATCGCTCTGATGATGAGGGGATCATTCTACCAAGGCCACTAATAATGCCTTCTGTCATAGAACCGGATAATCCAAAAGGATTGCCAATGGCTACTACTTGTTCTCCGATTCTTAAAGATGTAGAATCTCCAACAGGTAATGGCACGAGTTTGTCAAAAGGAATGCGATCTCCTTCTAATTTTAGAACTGCCAGATCAGAAAATGGGTCGCTACTAATTACTTTGGCATTATAAGCGCTTCCATCGAGAAATGTTATGCGAATGTCTGGAACATTATTTGATGATACAACTCTATTGTCAGGAGATAAAGTCGATGCCACCACATGATAGTTAGTTATAATATGTCCTTTTTTATCGTACACAAATCCAGATCCTAAAGCAGATTTGTCTGCAGGAAGAAATTCTCCATTCTCTCTATTGGCAGTAGTAGAAACCTGTACTACGGAACCTTCAACCTTTGAGGATAGCTCAGTTAATGTAAGTTTAGTGACATTAACATTACTTTCATTTCCAATTTGTTGTGCACTTCCTAACTGTATTTCATTATTATGATTCATACCGCCAAATACTATAGCGAAGAAAAGTGTAATTACAGCTATACAGGTAAATGTGAATTTAGATTTATCATCTCTTAATGTCTTCAATGTTGTACACCAGCCTCAGCATTATAGAGATTTAAGTTCTTAGGAGTTAAATTATTACAATACGGTCATCTGAACGTGGAGATCTAGGAAGAGCCTAGGGAAAGCCAACCCCAGTTCTTTAGTCATGAAATACAACCTCCACCAAAGGATATAGAGCCGGCTGAACAACAACCTGCTTTACTGGAAACGCACAATCTACAATCTATACACGAGAGCAACATATGACCAAGCGAGGCAGTAAGAAATAGGCTGCCAATAAATCTAGATGATCCCGTGTTTTACCACGGAAATAAGAATCAATAAACGACTATGAAGTAGATGACAAATGTCATCTACTAATATTTTCTTGAAGATCGTAGACTTGTTATAACTGTAGGGGGAAAAAAGTCTGATTCATAGAAAATATGAGTACGGTGATAAATCCAGCTTTGAGTATTTCGGAGTTGTTTGTAGCCCCACAGCCTACTGTTCCCTCCCCCTCAGATTCTTCTAGTACTAGCCATTCATCATTAAACATTTGGACATGTTATCTCTTGCCAGCAATGTAAACAGAACTCACCACTTTCTTGAAATATTTCTGCCTGATTGGTTTTACAGTGATTGCATACTGGTGTGTCCGAACTTTTAGCCATAGGTAGAGGGATATGCTTTCCAAGAGGTTCTGTTAAACGTTTGTAAACTGATCTTATGATCGATCATATCTTATGGATAATCTATATGCAAGTTCACAAAACTTGACCGGTTGTCAACTCACCAATCAAATGAAATTTAATAGTGAATCATAACTTGAGTTACGAAACAGTTCTTTTGAAAGGAGAACAACTGAATAAGTCTGGGAACCAAAAAAAGGCTGCTATCATCTGTAGTGAAAAATATCTTGTCAGGCGGCTTTATTTTAACGGTTATTAAAAGACTGTCTGAAGAGAGCAATGTGTATCTTTGGGTTCGACACCGTATAGACTCGCTAAAGAGCATACTCGTTTGTCTTTATGGTACAACTGGATCTCTTTGGAACAAGTCTCGTAATGTCTCGGTAGTGAGGATAAACATCCATCGACTCAACATACAAACCTATAACAAAATGTGAGTGGGAGAAAGAATTAAGGCAAGACGGAGAAAAAGATCTCAATATAGAGAGGATTAAAATCAATTACAACTGAGAAGGGAGGAAAATGATTAGTTTTCCCGCCATACTGCCTTTGTCTTTGCCAGCAAAGCAAACCCTACTATATAAGCTATAATGACTGCAAAACCAAGCTCAGGAGACCAGCCGTCCTCCAGTGATTGGGGAGAACCCATTGTATGCTGCAGAATCAGCGATGCATGGGTCGTTGGAATTGAATAAGCCAAGTAACGCAATTCTTCTGTAGGCACTATACTCAATGGATAAAACACTGGCGGCAGGACGACAACTGCAATTCTGAGAAACGCCATAAAAGATTCTACAAATCTTGGGTGTGTAGACCGTGTAGATATAAAGTATCCAATGCTAGATGTAGAAGCCCATACAAGGACAAGTGTGACTACGGTCATAGTTGCGCTAAACAAAAAGTCGCTGCTAAAGAAAACTATTAGTGTTGTAAGGATTACGAAGGCCGGCAAGCCAAATAGTAGCTCCGCAAGTGCAATGCCCGCCATGTATGTAAATGATGAAACCGGAGAAGACACAAAAACATCCTGCATTTTGTAGTCTACTTTCCAGGTTATGATGTTGTTACCAGTAGCCAAACCATAGCTAGCCGCTGCCGCTACAAGGCTTCCTGCAAATGCTAGATGAGTATACTGTCCTCCTCCTATAACAAAAACTATGAACAAAAAGGAGAAGGGAATCATTGCTGTAAAGATAATGGAGGCTGGGTATCTGCGCAGCCAAAGCAATCCGTTCATATGAGCTATCAGAAATGCCTGCCTTATTGCTAGTGTTAAAGAAGAGGATGAAATCTCTTTCTTACTATTAGTCCGCACTATATATCATGGTTAGCAAGCGTCTAATAATGCTAAGGCTGTTAAAATTATGCCAGATAATGAAGAAGCTCTCAAATTGGTAGAAGGTGTTGGATTAGAGGTTTTTGATACTGTGTCTTCTATAATGCAAGCTGCTCGAACTCTCTTGTAAAATCTGGCAATCGTTCAAATGTTGTTTTAAATTTTGAATCCTATTTGTGGGAATAAGTTTTTTTTCATGACATATCGAACAGGTGAATTTCTGTTAGTCATTGGTAAAATTCGACATAATGAAAAGGTTAGATATCTGAGGCCATCTTGTATTAATACAGTGCAACTTTCCCAGAATTACTTCGAGCTTCTCTTTTCCCTCATGATCCAGGATTATGCTTACCGATACTATCAGCCAATCTCTCACCGACTGTAGTTACCAGAGAAGGAAAAGATGCAATCAAAAAGAGATGGGAATAAGTATAAAATCGTTATCCTGCTTGAGCATCTCTGTTCTAATTTCATTGTCTAACAAATCTCAGCCAGGTACCGCCCTCAATCATTTCTTTCACAATTCAAACTTAGACCATATTGAGTAAAATTCCTTGTATTTTTTTAAATGATAATAGCGTGACTGCAATACGATAAGTTATCTACAGGATCAGTCCGTATTTCTTACTGATATTCTAAGACATATTCTAAGACAGTTTTATATCATTCACTCATACTTGGTTATATAGTGAATAAGTCCATATATGGAATACATCATGTTACAGCAATAACTAGCGACCCCCAGCGAAATATCGATTTTTACGCCAATGATTTGGGACTTCGGTTTATAAAACTCACTGTAAATCAAGATGACCCATCTTCATATCATCTTTATTATGGTGATGAGTTAGGACGTCCAGGTACCATCCTAACATTCTTTCATTGGCCAGATGCTCCTAGAGGACATAGAGGAAACAGTGAGGTTATCGCAACATCTTTCCTGATTCCTAAGAGTTCTATAAGTTATTGGATAGATAGATTTAAGAGCAAACAAATCGAGTTTCGTGGCCCCTACAAACGCTTTGATGAGGAAGAGGTAATAACACTATATGACCCAGATGGGCTAGAATTGGAACTTGTAGCACATAAATCTGCACAAGATAAAAGCATTAATGTATGGAAAGAAGGCCCTATTCCCATTGAACAGGCCATTAGAGGTTTTTATTCTGTGACTTTATCAGAAGAAGGATACGAACGCACTGCTTCTGTTTTGACTGATGAATTAGGATTTATCCCCACGCGCCATAATGGGAGCCGCTTCAGGTATGAAATTCTTACTAAAAAGTCTGTTAGGCGAGGAGAAGACGTAAATGGAGCTAATATCGTTGATGTTCTTTGTCTGCCCTATACACAACAGGCAGTTATAGGGATTGGATCAGTCCATCATGTTGCATATCGTACGCCATCTGATGAACAACAAAAGGTCTTGCGCCGCAATATAGTTAGAGCTGGGTTAAATGCAACCCCAGTAATAGACCGATTTTACTTTCATTCTGTGTATTTCCGGGAACCTGGAGGTGTACTTTTCGAAATTGCTACAAATCCACCAGGTTTCACAATCGACGAGAGAGCTGAAGAATTAGGTACGCATCTTGTGCTTCCTCCTTGGCTTGAGCCTATGCGTAGAGACCTTGTAGAAGTTTTGCCCCCTGTGCGTTTACCCGAAAAAAATGAAGTACGAACTACCACTTAGGATGATGATATTCTTACAGGATAGGAGAAGAATGCGAGAAAAGAAATGAAAAGAAAACTGAACTAGAAAAACTAACTGGGATTTATGCACAAAATTATCCCTTCGATTAAAAAGGATGAAGAGGAGGGGAAGGAAAGATTGTGTCAACTTTTCTTTTACTTGACGGTACTGGAGGAAATGAACAAGATCTAATTCCAATGACACGTAACATATCTTCTGAAACCGCTATAATCAATCCACGAGGATAATTATTAGATAATGGGATTGCAGTTCAGTTCTCGTAAAGTAGTTGAGGGAGTTTTTGATTTAGAGAATTTGAAGTTTCGAACAAATAAATTGACAGATTTTGTTAATGATGCTTCAAGAATATAGGGGTGTCAGCACTTTTCAGTTTAAAAACGAACAGAACCGTTTGATATTGAACTATTGGTTAATGTTCTTTGACAAGAGAGTTGTTAAATCTAGTCATCGTTTCCCGTCACGGTAAGATTTGCTATACGCAATAGCATATGTAAGAGTAAGCACCGAGGAACAAACTGTATTAAATCAAAAAATGGCACTACAAACTTGGGCTTCGGAACAGGGCTATCAGATCATATATTATTTTGAAGATTCTGCAGTGAGTGGAAGGATACCCGCAATAAAAAGAAACGCTTTCCAGGAAATGCTCGAGTTTATAAAGGAGTCTGCTATCGACGCCGTTTTAGTCTATGAGTTATCAAGGGTAGGGAGGACTTTCTGGGATACACTTGATGCAATAAAAGCAATTGAGGAATATACACCCTTGATTTCCTGTTCTCCAAGAGAAACTTTTCTCCAAAGCACAGAGCCTAGCGTACGAAAATTAATGATAGGAATATTAACTTGGGTTGCTGAAAGGGAGCGTGAAATGCTGGTTCAAAGAACAAAGGACGGCATGAGGAGAGCAAAAGACTCAGGAAAAATGGTAGGGCGGCCTGTTAAAGTGATAGATAAAAACACTCTTATTAAATTACTTGCAGAAAATACTCCTAGAGAAAAAGCTGCTAGAACTTTGGGCATCTCAAAAGCTACCTTATAT
>JBPCNB010000704.1:0-6530 GCA_051001675.1 Nitrososphaeraceae archaeon
TGCAACCTTATTTCCTTCGATAATGATATCATCAAACGTGATTATTATATCAGGAAATGCTTTCCACAGGAGATAAATGAACTGTTTAAAACCTTCCTTGTTGGCTGGAAGATTTGGAGGGAAACCAGGAATCATCAAGGAATCATCATAAAAATCAAAGTAAGATGAATCTCTATTCTGCGGATTGTTAAATGTGTCTGCCAATTTTCGCACAACTTCTTTTAAAGGCTTAACTGATGTCATTCTCGAGATAGTGTGATTGCTTTTTAATAAGTTTTTCTCGCGCTTTCATTGTATTCCAAGATGATTAATTATTATGGATAGGTTGTAAGATGACACATATGACGTTTGCTCGAATACTAAGGATTTTTTGCTTTTATCTTCGATCCCATAAATACTACTACTAGTAACTAATAATATGTACGTTAGACCTCCCTACATAACATGCGACAAGTGTGGCATGATGGTCGAAGGTAGACAAAGGAGACTCCGGGAACACAAACAGGAATACCACTCTTATTGATTCGAATCTATGTCCCAGATCTGTTATATATCATAAAAGTCTCCACCGTACATGGTTATAGGAGCACCCTGAAAGGTATAGCTGGTGGCTGAACGAACTGGAATCTCTCGGGGTTAGTGCAAGGCACAAAGAAGACCTACATGACCTACCAGAGGCCAGTGCTCTAACTGAAAATCTAAAGCAACTATTTTATGAAGAGTATCAAAGAGCATTTAGTGAAAAATAATCTGTCCTTAAAATAGTCCTCAGATCATTTACCATATTGTAGGGGAAGCAGGAGGCTAGGAACTTGCTGTTCAACCTACACCTGTGTTCAAAAAGTTATATCCCCTTGTTCCATACATAAAGTTCTTTGAAAACAAAGGGGTCATTAAATGATACACTAAATGATTTACTGAAGTTTCCATTAATGGAAGCAATCGCGGGAAGACGTTCTAGGAGATTTTGTATGGGTGCTGAAATCCCAGATGGCGTATTGGCCTTTAAATCGCAACACAAGCCATTTCCTCTTACTGAGATAGAACAACAACTTGTATTGTCAGCGATGGGTGGAGTAACCGGATGGAACTTTGCCATAATGCGTCATCAAAAGTATGCTCCGAAACTTTCCAACTATTGCGGTAGTCCGGTCGGTCGTACTTTTCCTTCAGCATCTGGCTTTATAACATCAGAATTATTCTTTACCGATGACAATGGTACATACTTTTTTCCTACACGTGACTTTCATCCTGAAATAGTTATTAAAGATGGCAAAGTAGATTTAGAAGAGTTTCTCTCAGTACACAAAAAAGAATAAGGAAACTATCCAATAAACGACTATACATCCCTCTAGAAGAACCCTATATGGAAGGACACAATACATGGATAGCAAATCATGAAGGCTCTACGTTCGTAATACCAGTAGGAGATCTAGCCCAGCATGTCTTAGCCACTATATGTTACTTTACACAAAATGGTTATACTATTTATGATGATATTGCAAAAAGACCAATACCTGGCACAGAAAAATTTGGGGACCTAGTGGATGTAAACAAGTCTGTACCACTTACAATTTTGGAACAGAGTTCATTGGCTGACATAACAGCAGAGTTTTCTACATCATGCTATGCCGGAGTTTTGATGTTGCAAGCAACGGGTCTTGGCGGATATATGTATGAAGGAGTTGATAGACACACTATATTGGGAGCCAGCGGGGATCCTAATGTTCCAGGTTTAGGATTCAGATATGATACAGACGAAAGATGGTCGCTACCTAATCCAACTGGGTTACAGGGAGTCTTTGAAGGATATTGTCCACCTCATTATAAAAATATGAGAGATGCAACAGAGGCTCTGGCAAAGAGAAAGTTTGGTGATGGAGGTGTCTACAATCCAAATACTCCTGGGGCATGGAATGATAGTCCCAAAGTGAGAGCAAATGCTGCTCCTTATACAGAGGAATTCAAAGAATGTGTAGCTTTACAAGCACAATACATATACGATACATTTGGCAAGTTTCCAGCTACTGTTCAAAGTATTTTTTCTTTTTTGTATCTACAGGCCCACCATCTAGACTTGGACTTTTATGATCACTACTTCAAACCTGGGGCTTATTTGACTACTCATAGAGAACATATGAAAAAATGGCACTAAACTCCAAACACTGATTGACTTCACCTGACACATGCAAAATAAAATAGGATGAACCAAATATGGTGAGAGCATTAAGGGTGTTAGAGATCCTAGTTATCGTAATACTAGTTCTAATAGCTGCGGCATTAAGCTATATTTTCTGGCCACTTATTGTAGCAATCATTATTATGGCTGTTGGATATTTCACATATAGATGGTACATGAAGAGAAAGCGACTAGGATGACAACTAAGAGTATACCATAGATGGAAACGACAGAAACAATCAGGCTATTCGTGGAAATCCAACGATCAGTGGGTTCAAAGTTGAATAACTGTCGACAGACCCAAACGATATCTCCATATCATGGCAGTTGATTAAGAGTATTTGCCGATGATAAATGAAATAACTTTTCTCATGTTCCTATTAGGAATTGTATTCACGGGATTAGTGATTATACACAGCTATAATCAAATTGCTTATGCTCATAATTTTACTCCTAACAGTTTATCTACTTTCGTTACTCTAGTATATAGAGCAGAAGTTGAGCTCTTACTAGCAACTGACAATTTTCCTTTAAACGTGACCGTGGCCTTGGACCACGCTGAGGATGCTTCCAAACTTATTGACGACGCCTATTATCTTGATGAAGATATTGTTGATGATGCTGATTTTGCAAGAAAATATAATGAGGCTTTTGACACTCACAATTCTACCATCCATGCGTTGGTTGTTGCGAACATTTGCGACCAAATTCTTAGAGAATATGGCAAGGCTTTTGACATCGGTTACGACCTAACAAATATGTCAAATAGGATGATAACCCCTATGCCAAGCGTAACCTCTTATCGTCTTCCTTCTGATTCTGTCAACAATACAAATCTCTCTACAAATTCAACTGATCAAAATAATAAATTACAAGTAGTTAACATAGCTAACTATCAAAGTGCTCAAAAACTTTCGGAAAAAGCTTCTCAGATTTTTAGAAGTAATCTACTATTTTTACCGTCATCAAATAATACTGAAACTGTAATTGTGACAAAACTAGAGAAAAACATGGCTGACCTTAGCCATCTTGTGGAGAATAAAGCGCCCGCTCAAGAGTTGATGATGTTAGTGCATGGACATATCCATCCTAGTCTGCAATTAGCTTATAGTTTAAAGCTAAGACAATAAATTTTCGAACTATTAGAAATTGCCTTCTAACTAAGAAGGGCTTACAATTATATCTTGGATCTTATCGACTGTCGTAATTGTTGCTATATCTCAACGCCTATGACATATCACAAATTAACTATCTCTAACATCAAAAAATCCCATCCAACCCAAGTCAGTAAACTCTGTTACATGTGCATGAAACATATATTTGCCTGGAATTTTATACTGAAATTCTAATATTCCTCTGTCCCCTTGGCTAAGAGTTACAATATCATTTTTAAAATCTGCTGTTTCATCTGTGCCAGAAGTATAATAATCAAATACATTTCCGTGCAGATGGAAATTGTTTATGGGATCAAATTCAACCATGTTTACAAGATATATGCGATATGATTGTCCAGCCTGTATTTGAATTGGATTGTACATATAGTCAAATGCTTTTCCATTAACCGTATAGATTTCGTTATCTCTTTCTCCTTCTTCTTCCAATTCTTCTAGTGTTGTATTTACTGGTCTTATCATCGTAGGCCCTTCTTGATCGTAATCAAGATCATATGCGTTCATCATCATTGCAAATTCCGTCATCTGCGGCCTAGGTTCTTTAGGATCTATTATCATCATGCCATATAATCCTCTGTTAATATGGTCCGCAATGGGATTTACATGACAATGATATGGGTATACTCCGTAGGGCAAAGCTACAAATTCATATGTGAAGCTACTGCCAGGTGCAATGGTGCCTCCTAATCCCTCAACACCATCCATATCTGCTGAATGAATAGAATGCATGTGTAAAGAATGAGCTTTTGCATTATCTGCACTGTTTATCACCTTGATTCTAACAAGGTCTCCTTCTGTCATTCTCATCGTAGGTCCTGGGACAGTTCCATTAAATGTCCATCCATTCAGAGTATGCCCTTGACCAGAGATAGGTATGGTTTTATTTTCATCTACTATAAGAGTAAAATCTCTTATTGTTTGACCGTTATCTTCGTTTTCTGAAACTCTGCCACAATTAAAATACGTGATATATTCAATAGATGTTGGACGTTTGTCTAGATCTGTTGCACAGTTCTTTAAGTTATCGTAATCAGTGGTTGATAGATAAGCGATAGAAGCCAAAGTGTTATTATTATCATGGGATTTTGTATTGTCAATGAAATGAGACGTAGAAGTTGTTTCGACGTTTTTGTCGGATCCTTGGGTGTCATTTACATTAGAGATAAGACCGTCATTCTGTAATATGGCATTAGCATAAAAGTCTGCTAGATGTGGAAGTACGGATATTGATGACATAATCACAATAAACACTAAAATTCTAACAAGTGAGAATATACTTCAATACACCTTCTTCTTTCTTCTATGTAATTACTAAATAAAAACTGCGCGTGTGATAAATAGACCAAAATTTTACATATGATTATGATAGTTAAATATTATGTGAGGGTTTTGTTGACTGCAAAAAATAGTGACTAGATAATCAGATTATTTTAATAATTGGTTCTCATCGGGACTAGTTTTCGATTTGTTGAGTTCGGTAAGAGACATCTTATGCGGGGGCATGTCATGTATGTATTATCTTTGCAACAAGAGTTGGCAAAACCCAGCAAAAGATATTTGTGTCAAGATCGTTAATAACCCGAGAAAAGATGACAGCTGTGCCATGGATAAGGAAGAAATTGTACTTTGATACGTCCTAGCAATATCTGATGTAGTAGTGTAAAGTGTTTTATGTGCATACAACAACAAGAGCTCACATGACCAACTAAGAACTCCAGGAGTAATAGTTATACTCCTTTATAGATTTAAGGTTTTAAGATATTCTTTTTATTGTTATTTTTTCGTTTTCCTTCCTCTTTTACTTTCTATATAGATAACAATTCCAACGATTAGAGCCAATATCGGTGTAACATAGTAAAGTATTACCTGTTGGAAAGTATTTGATAACTTTTCCATATTTTGAACTGAAACATCAAAGCTTGCTACCAGTGGGCTAGACTCGTATTTTGGATCTCCATTTATTTTTACTTGTACTGCTACTGTATATTTACCCTCATTCTGGAATATATATGGATAGGTAACATCTCCAAATTGATGGAACTTATAGGGCGTTTGTTCAACTACACTTCCTGTTACTTTATCCATTATGACAAGAGATGTCAGCAGATTAGGAGCATCAGTATTATTCTCCATGATACTAAAGTTCAATTTGGTGGAAGTATCATTTACTAACGGTGTAGGATAATAAGATAGAAATGCTACTTGATACTTGCCGTCCACATTTTTTGTGACAGCATTTTCTGTGTCACTAAAGATATGGGCATATGCAAAGTTACCTTCATTGATATCAGTATTTGCGATAATAGAATTTTGTAGGTCAAAAACTAAATAGGATATTACAACAAGAATTGCTACCGTGTGAAGGCAATGGAAATATGAGTAAAATGAAAAACGACCAGGTGTATCTATAGGCGAAGGCATTGTTAATTAGAAACTTCGTTTATTGATTATGTTATATTATGGTTTAGTAGCAAAAAGCCTTCGAAACAATATTAAGAGAAAAATTTGCCAATAGATGACCCTTATTTGTCATATTTCCAGTCTAGACTCTGGGTTGAGTTTCTGAGTGTTATCCTATCTGTGATATTCTTTACAAATGGGTAACGGCTATGGTGATATTAACGGCGTTCCCTCGCAGCCAGCCTGGTCTTGCCGAGACAATCATAAAACCGTGAAAATTCTGACTGTTTGCGAAGTCCATCAAGAGCTGGAGTTACTATAAATTGCAACATTTCTGATGGGTTGTCCTGGTTGATTAGTTTATAGTGATACACAATATTTGTCAGTACTCGAAACACATTATAGTCTTCTGTCGATAGCTTTGTAGATAGTACCTTTGTTAGCTTTCTATTATCATCCTTTCTACGAGCAGCCATTGTCATCATTATCATAAAACTTAAAAGAAAAGCTATAAAGTCTTTGGTAGACCAAAGTGGTCTACTATCTCATTTATCTTGGTCTGCCTTCTCTATATTCTAGTCTACCTCCAACAAAACCGGTCTAGACGCTAAGTTTACCTCATGTCTATGGAGTGAAAAATGTTGTTTTAGAACTAAAAAATCTCCTATATGGCAATGGGTTAAACTGTTGTTTGTTGACTTTCTACTATTAACTTTGAATCGCTGTGCTGTGTTAGTATCTAATTAAGTATTCCCTCCCTCTCCCAACACATAACCATT
>JBPCNB010000705.1:0-2448 GCA_051001675.1 Nitrososphaeraceae archaeon
GGGTTTAGCCGCAGCGGCATTGTACGTTGCTTGCGTCATGAACGGTGACAATAAAACCCAGAAGGATGTGGCGGAAGCAGCAGGGGTAACAGAGGTAACCATCAGAAACAGGTACAAAGGACTTAAACTTCACTTAAAACTTTAGTGATCGTTGAAAACTTACCTATATTTTTGCACCGACGATAACTTGCGCTGGACTGAAGTCCAACGATTCGACAGTACCACTTTAAGCAATTGGTAGTATTTAGTCAGATAATAACGATATGTTTCTAATTATGATGCCCGCCATTTTTCGTTTTGTGGTCTATAGCAACACACAATAAAGCAAGTTGCAAGTGTGCATCTTCACTGCACTTCAATAGTGGGTTCGGTGAAACCCATCTTGACGAGATATTCTTTTACATCGTGCCTATGATCACCTTGAAGCAAGATGAATCCATCTTTAGCTGTACCACCGCAAGCCAGTTTACTCTTAAGCTCTTTTGCAATGTTATGAATGTCACTCAACTTTGGATCTATTCCCTCGATGATAGTTGTTGTTTTTGAAAATCTTCTTTTCTCAAGCCTGACAACAATTCTAGTTTCTTCTTTATCAAGTTCACCGCATGCACAAAGGTCGTCTGGAAGGCCACATTTTTTGCATACCACAGCCATCTTTTTGTTAGTCTAGTTTCTTTTTTCCTATTATTAAGCATTGCCCGATGCCGCTTGGTCAAATGCTCAGCCTCACAATACCATTTCTAGAAATAACGCTAACATGGATAAACTGATAATGCGGTCAATTTTTTGTTAATGCTAACTATTAAAATATTCTTTGAACAATAATTATAGTAGCAAATGTACAAGATTCAATTGCCTTCAATTGAAGATTTAAGCAGAATGAATAAAGGACAACGACTTAATGTTATAAGAAAATTTCTTGCGACCGCCAGACATAACAGATTGATTGTACAGCAAGAATTAGTAAGGAGTACATTTGAATTGCCGCTTAGACCCCATCTTAGTACTCTTAATCAGATTCAAATTAGTAGTTTTTATGAATTTGTGGACAATTTCGCAAAGAATGGTTATCAAGACGAACTGTTGGAAGCCATAAATGAAGAGGCCATTGCATTAGAAAAGATAATTTCTGCATATGAAAAAAGAATGGGTGTGGATAAATCCGATCAATCTAATTGAATATATGATTGTAGGTGTAATATTATGTTGAATGTCTTCTGAAAAAAACGATGGAAGCAAAAAGTTTGGAATCAGATCAGCTGCAGACCTACTTACAAGGGGAGGAACTCTCGTTCGCGAACCCTGTGAGAGTTGCAATGGAGTCCAGATCCAATTCGGTGATAAATTAACCTGTGTAAATTGTGAAGGTACCAGAGATGTCGAAAAGAGAAATGACATTATTTCAAGAAGTACAAGCGACTATGATAAAGAGAAATACCGTGTGACGAACGAGGCTAGTTCCAAAATAACAAGGGACACTTATGAGAGTGAGTTCCATGATATGCTTTGTTCGTCAGTAAAGGAAAGAATCTTGGATTTGATTTCAGATTCAAAAATTAACAAATCCATATCTAAGGAATTGACCAGGGCACAACTAATAGAAACTTATTTGCGAATCTTAGAGAGATTTGAAAAGATTTGAGTTAATTGGATTGTAAAACGGAATGTATTTAAGGCATTTAGACAGTCCCTATCGTAAGATGGGCGAAGGAAAGAAGAAGAATGCACCGCTGCCGGCCTCCAGTGCAGGCTTGTTAAGGTTCTTTGAGGACGAAACCAGGGGCGTTAAAGTTAAACCGGAAATTATACTAGGAGTAACAGGTGCACTTATAGGTATCTCCATTATCATTAGAATAATATTTCCAGTGTAAAATGACAATTGAATGTTGTACGCGAAGTAGATAGCGTAAGTAGTATACATAAACGCTGGTTTTTTACCCTAATTAATCCTTCATCTTACAAAACTTCACTTATCGTTTATGAACTAACGACGGCTATCATCGTCTGTATATATCAGTTACTAACACCTGATAATGCCCTTGCATTTGGCATTGATATTGTCTTATCTATAAGTGTGGTTTCGACTGGTATTTTTCTAGATTATGTTCTTTTGCGAGGCACACCAGTAAATAAGATTTCCAAAGTTATCCATGTTTCGGCATTTGCAAACTTACTATGGATTGTGACAATAATATTAGGAATGGTAACGAATTTAATCTTAGCAAAAACCACTGAAGTATCTGCATATATTATTGCAGGCATGTTCATGGCCATCGGGCTTCGTTATGGAATTTTTGTGTCAGTATTTGGCGCAGGAACGTTAAGATCAATTAGTGTAGCTGTAGTAGTTCCCTTAATCTTTCTAATGGTTATTTTGCCATATTCTGCGTTTAAGCTAAGCTATACACTTATTGCAACTATTCTAGGGATTATCATGGTATTAATAGG
>JBPCNB010000706.1:0-3636 GCA_051001675.1 Nitrososphaeraceae archaeon
TTTGGGGATCATACAGGATATTATACTCCCCCAGAACTTTACCCAACCTTTACACTCACAGCAATTATGAGAAAGGCAAATCCCATCTATCTCACAACGGTTGTAGGCAAGCCAATATTGGAAGACGCATTTATTGGCAAAGTCATTGAACGAGCATTTCTGCCCCTCATACAAATGTTCCATCCAGAAGTATCAGATTTCTGCATGCCGGCTGCAGGTTGGTTTCAAGGGTTAGCGATAATCTCCATAAAGAAAAGGTATCCTGGACAGGCAAAGAAAGTTATGATGGGCCTTTGGGGTATGGGACAATTGTCGCTAACAAAAATGTTTGTAGTTGTGGATAATGACGTTGACATACAGGATATGAATGAAGTAATATGGGCTGTAACAGCTAGAACCGACCCCAGCAGAGACATCATGATAGTAGATAATGCTCCAACTGACACATTAGATCCAGCATCTCCGCTTGTAAATTTGGGTTCCAAGATCGGGATTGATTCTACTACCAAGTGGAAGGAGGAAGGATACAACAGAGAGATACAACAACTTGCACAAGTAGATGATGACACCAAAGCATTTGTAAATAACAGATGGCATGAATATGGGCTATCTTCTAATGATTCAGCTTCTTGAAACGAAACAAAGGCGGTGTCAACGATTCTTTCAGTTTTTTTCTCAGCAGAAATTGGAAGAACAAAGGCTAACGAAGTAGAAGTAATGATTTACTACATGCTTTTATTATTTGTCTGAATCTTCTTTATTAGGATGTGAATGAAGCCCCTTCATTGATTCATGGACTTGGTTTCTAAATAATGTTAAACCTATCCGGCGCGCATATGGTTGTCCTTTAGCAAAAGATTCTGCCATATTTGCAATGAACTCTCGTTCTACCTTTGGCGGCATTGGCGGCTCAAATGGGTCCACATAGGCTTCAACTATGACTGGCTTTTTTCTCTCTGCTAGCGCTGTCTGTAATACGCTTTTTACTTCGCCAGGTTCCTTTATTGTGTAGCCTATACCTCCACAGGCTTCTGCAAATTTTGTATAATCTATGGGAGTGAACTCGACTGCAAACTCTGGATTTCCTAAAAATGCCATTTGTTCCCAGCGAATCATCCCCAGCGTATTGTTTTTAATTATTATGACCTTAATAGGAAGGTTGTACTGTACGGCTGTGGCAAACTCCCCCATTAGCATCGTAAATCCTCCGTCTCCAACAAAGGCAACAGACTGCCTATCAGGATAAGCAACCTGTGCAGCTATAGCATATGGAAGACCGCATGCCATGGAAGCTAACGTTCCAGAAAGTGAGAACTTCATCCCCTTTTTAACTTGAATATATTGAGCTGCCCAGATAGTGTTTGTTCCGCTATCTACTGAAATTATAGCATTATCTTCTAGTTCTTCAGATAATATAGAGGCTACCATTTGTGGCTTTATGGGTTTTTCTTGCCGGCTGCTTCGTTCTTTAAGTAAGAGATTCCAATTTCTCATACCGTGTTGAGCAGACTCCAGAAAGTGCGAATCTGTTTTTTCCTTTACCAGAGTTAACAATGACGAAAGTATGAGCTTTGAATCTCCTATCAAGCCGACTTCCACAGGATAACGTAACCCGATTCTTTCTGGTTTTATGTCTATCTGAATTCCTTTAGCCTGACCAGGTTTGGGAAGATAGTCAATATAAGGAAATGATGTTCCTACCATTAGTAACGTATCAGCTTCGTTCATAGCATCTGTGGCAGGCTCAGTCCCTAAAAGTCCGATTCCGCCCACGCTGTATGGACTTGCATCTGGAATCACAGCCTTTCCCAATAACGCTTTTACAACGGGTGCCTTTAGCTTTTCTGCAAGGGCAAGCACTTCGTCCCCTGCTTCTAGAGCTCCCTGTCCTACCAATATAACGATCCTCCTGCCTTCACATAACACACTGGCTGCCTTTTGGATAAGGCTTGGAGTAGGAGTTGTTTTAGGATAAAATAAGTAGTCTGAGGTATGCCCTGCTACCTTGTGTTTGGAGTATTTGCCACTTAGTTTTTTTTCTTGAACGTCAATAGGTATCGTGATGTGGCTTACTCCTCGTTGGGATAGCGCCATCCTGCATGCTAAATCAACTGTCATCTCAGCATGCTCGGGGCTGTTTATCATATTATTATAAATTGCAACATCTGAAAATAGTTGGAGTAAATTTACGTCTTGTTGGTAATATGAGCCCATCATATCAGAGTACGTAGTACCCGTAATAGCGATCACAGGAGCGCTGTCTGCCTTTGCGTCATACAGCCCCGCGAGAAGATGGATTGCTCCTGGTCCCGAGGTGGCAAGACATGCCCCAAGCTTTCCTGTATATTTTGCATAGGCACATGCCATAAATGCTGCAGATTCTTCGTGTCTCACGAGGATGAATTTAATTTTTCTTTGCCTTTGTCTTAATGCTTCCATGACGCCATTAATACCGTCTCCGGGAAGGCCAAAAATTACATTCACATTCCAATCAAGGAGAGCCTCTACTAGTATGTCCGCAGTGCGCATATTATCATATTCGCTCATTGTTAATGCAAATAACAATAGAATTTCTTTGTTAAAGACGGTTTCACTCATTTGAAGGGCGTGGCAATCAACGGAGCATTGCAAGCATGTGTGTTCGTTGCCTTGATCACTCGAATAAAAGAAGGCTTTTATAGCTAATGGACAGAAGGTGAGACATGTCAACTGGAAGTACGACACCAAAAGGTGCTCCTCTAAAAATTGTAGCATTAGAAGTTCTTGAAAAAAATGGCATAAATGTCGAAAGATTAAAGGAATTAATTACAAAAGGAGTTGGAGCTGAGTTCACAACATACTACTATTATACGATATTGAGAATGCACTGCACTGGACCTGAAGGTGAGGGAACCAAGGAAATTGTCGAAGATGCAAGAATCGAAGATAGAAATCACTTCGAAGCAATGACCCCGAGGCTGTATGAACTAGGCGGCAGTCTACCACGAGATATTAGAAAATTTGCAGATCAAGCCGGATGTCCTGACGCTTTCCTACCTGATAACTGGGAAGATATCAATTCTATATTAAAAGTTTTGTTAGAAGCAGAGCAGTGTGCTATCAGATCGTGGGGTGAAGTCTGCGATATGACGGCAGGAAAAGATCCCAGAACCTACGACATTGCACAAAGTATCATGTCAGAAGAAATAGAACATGAAGCATGGTTTATAGAACTTCTCTCAAAGAGGCCATCCGGTCACTTTAGAAGAAAGTTTGTGGGCCAATCTCCACATACAGGGCAGCAAGGTGGGCTTATACACACATAAGAAGATAGAGAATAAAGTCGGATTTTTAATTTAAACCTTACAACTATTTTATTGGATATTTTCTGCGTGCGTGTTTACATAGGCATATTATTATAGTTTTCGCTTAATATTTTCTGCGTGCGTGTTTACATAGGCATATTATTATAGTTTTCGCTTAATATCTCGTGGGGCATTACGTTGTCTATTAGGCATAAAAAGGATATCCCCCAGTCTGCCTCGATGCCTAAAAATCAAGAGATAGGGCTTTTTAATATCTATAATTCAACTATATGGCGCAAAAAAATATTCGTAGTTCACAAATAAGATTGGAGTATCCACCCGAAGTGCCCTC
>JBPCNB010000707.1:0-2065 GCA_051001675.1 Nitrososphaeraceae archaeon
CCACTTAACAAGTTAAACGCTTTATTAAGCATATTAGCTTATTAAAATAATGGAACCAATAAAGCAAATAGCTGTAATAGCAGCATTTTCCGTTGGACTATTTTTTTCTGTAATATCAATCAGTTCAACGTCCTATGCACAACAGGAGAACGCAACATCCTCATCGCCCCCATCGACTACTGGTCAAATAACCATGGGAAATATAGTAAAAGGCGAAATAAAGGGAGGCAATATTACAAAAGGAACAGTACAGAATGAGACAGTTACGGGAGCAGACATTTCAGGAGCCAATATAACTGGTGCTGAGATAGTTGGAGTGGATATATCAAAGGTTCAGAATTCCAGTTCACAATCATCATCTGCAAGTCAAAATGCTAGCTCAGTGATTGGAGAGCTAACTGGAGGCCAAATATCTTCTGGCAAGATAACAGGAGGTAATCTAACTAAAGGCACTGTTACAGGAGGTCAGATACAAGGAGATAAAGTTACAGGAGCTAATATTACAGATGCGGAGGTAAATATGGCAGATGTAACAGGAGCTAATATGACAGGGGCTAAATTGAAAACAGGTAGTGAAGAAGCAAGTAAGGAAGGAGAAGGGCCATTAGAAAAGATACCTGTCATTGGAGAGACTTTAGAAAAGATCAATCCCTTGAAGTAAGACGACACTTGGTTCTTTTTCGATTTTTTACTACTATAGGATGAGAATGCTACGTGCATTCAACATCATATATTATTTGATTTACTGGCGAATATCTCTATCTCATTTATTAATCAACTGCAGATGAATGACTTGATACCAAGTCAGGAATAGAAACACTGGTTCAATGGATTTCTGTTTTTGTGTATATTCTGATATATTCTAAATAGTGCTGTATCAATGTAATCGTCTGTAAGAAGCGATGGTATATTCAATTGATTTTGTTTAGGCAGTAGAGAATTTATTTTGTAGAGAAGCTTAATCTTCTTATCAATGTCTGACTCATTGTCGCATTTTTGAACAAGTTTTGACACCACACTGGTGAGGTGTGTTGTTGTCATAAAATAGTACCTGCAGATACTCTAGTACCATATCCAAAATCTCTACAAACATCACACTTGTCGACCATAAATTGTCTATCCCATGAAAATACAGGTTTAACTTTAGCGTGGTAGACTACACCACACTGTTTGCATTGGTGAAGATCAAGCAGCAGAGGAGAATGACTGGAAGGTTTGGTTCTCTTTCTTAAACTTATTTTAACCCTCATATGCTAACATATGTATATACCTAATGATATATAACCATTGGCACATATGTGTATGCTAAAGTATACTCTAACTGATAGTGCTACGTCAATCAAATATGATAGCCTGCGTAAAATGTCAGAACGTATAATTTTACTTAAATATCGCAGTTTAAAAAGTCCTCTATAGGAGCATGAAGGTAGACACAGTGATTAATGATAATAATGATATTAGTACTCCCACTTCGTGACGTGGCAGGAGTTCTCACTGGAACACTCAAACTAGATAAATAATGGTTGGCTCTGACGGGCGTCATAGCAGGAGAAACTTACTTATTTCCTTAACATACATTCTTTTAAAGGTCTAGTTTATCAGCAGCCCTAAGAGTATTATCGACATGGCTGCAATTGTAGATCAAATACAGCTAGAAAACAAAGAAGGAATCATCAGGCTTGTAAAAGGAAATATTACTGAAAGAGTTGTTGATGTTATTGTAAATGCTGCTAATCCTACCTGGAACATATTATCTGTTTGATATCCTTTATCTTACCGGAAATAATTTTCAAAATAGAAGCTAAGATGTAATATTTCCATGTGATGTTCATCAACTTCCATCGTGATAGGATATTTCATTATTCAAGATGGCATTCCAAGAAGATTAACTGATACGAAAGTTGTCCTGCTAGGCTGTGACCACAAATCTATCAGAAATATTAGATAGATACCGAGATTTTGTGTCATGTCAAGCGTATTCTATTTCTCTCCCATGTGTGCTTAATTGCAGATTTTGCATTCATGAGGTGTAACAGGTGATATCAGGGATAGCTTGTTTGTACAT
>JBPCNB010000708.1:0-3340 GCA_051001675.1 Nitrososphaeraceae archaeon
GGCAGTTGATTTGGAACGCTAACTTACACCAATTGGTTTTTGCCTTCCTTATGTTCCAACTATATGTTCCTCTTTTCCGTAACGTAATAAATATGATCTCACATTGTTCCGAACTAAGTTTCCAGTGTATTATTATATGGAGATGATACTATAGTAAACGACTTACTAAAAATCCGGAATTATTCCTTCGCCTTTGAATACCTTCTTCGCTTCATCCATAGAAATATCTGAGTCTGGTACTATAATGTCAGATTCAACAAGTTCTTTATCGTCTAGTCTTTGTCCCTTAGAGATTATTGTTTGTACCAACTGTGTAATATTAGCTTTAAAATCTTGATCATCGGCTCTATTTTCGTTTTGTAGAATTTCTACTATTATATTATCTACCTTGTCTATGTCTTTTATAATTTCTTCATTAACCTTAAACTGTCCCCGACCCATTATTCTTACAATAGTATGATAGCCGTCCTCTTCGGTCATTGGGCAACTACCTCAGATTCTTCTTGCTCTTGGTCTTGCTCTTGTTTCGTACCTCTATTCTTCTTTTTTGCTCGTTCAGCCTTCAGCTTTTCTAGCTCTTCGTCGACAGAGGATTTCAGCGATACTTTATCTAGTTCTACCCCTATATCTCCCCCCATACCCTCAGATGGTGCAGTATAGTCTGTAAGGACACCAGTATCTATCATCTCATCTAATGCCTGAGCCTTTGCTTGCATTTTCTGGGCTTTCTCTTCAGCTCTATTTAATGACACTCCAATATCACTCACTTCTTCTGAGATACCTGTCATACTTTCCTTTATCCTAACTTGAGCTTCAGCTGAAGAATATTGAGCTTTGATGACCTCTTTTCGTGTTTTAAACTCTTCTACCTTGGTAGAAAGACGTCTTTCAGTATCTTTAAGTTTTTCTTGTTGCAATTGAATATCTGTTATTTGGTTTTCCAGATTCGCTGCCTGTTGCTGCACCATGTTTTTACGCTCTAAAGCTAATCTTGCTAAGTCTTCTCTATTTGAATCAAGAGCACGGCGGGCCTGCTCATCGAGTGTGTTGGTATTTGCTACGATCTTGGCCTTCTGCATTTCCAGCCGCTTTTTAGCGGTTACTACCTCCGCAATATCTCTTCGCAATTTATTTAATAATTCGGTTTGCTTTTCAAATGAATAGTCTAACATTTCTTCTGGTTTTTCAAATTTATCTAAAACCGTGTTGGTCTTTGCTTTAAAAAGAGTCGAGAAGCGATTCATAAGTCCCAAGCTAATCGTTATAATGTATACAGTATTTGATATTAATGTTTTTTACGAGCAGAATATGGAATTAGGGTCATCATAAGCACTCACCATCATCATAAGAATAACGGCTGCGCATCACCATTCTCTCAGGAAGTAACAAGAAAAGTGTGGGTCGTCGCTTAAGCATCTATAGTATATTTTTATAGTTTGTTGGCAACTATAAAGATGTAGTGATACCTAGCATAAGGAATGGTTCTTTCATTTTTCTTGCAGCAATTTTAGCCTCGACAGTGATGACAATGTCTTTTTTGCAGACTCAAACAGTTGAAGCACAAACTATTACTGGAGATGTAAAAAGATCCTCTAATGGAGACCTTTTTGAAGGAGAACAAGTAGGAACTGTTAGCATTGATTCAACTGGTAGACGAACTAATGTCAATTCAGAGTTAAATGCTTCGCCTGGTGAAGGAAATGTATTTGAAGGCTGGCTTGTAGATGCTGGAGGGTCAGGATACAAGCTAAGTTTAGGCCAATTTAGAAACGGCACACTAGATTATAGCGAATACCTGGTAAATCCATACACATACAAAAACTTCGAAATAACAGAAGAACCTGCTGAAGATCCAGATCCTAATGCAGCAGATTCAATAGCAGGATTTGAACTTCAAAATCCCTTTGGTCAGTAGCATCTTTTTTATGAATGGTTGGCGGTGACGTGTGGCATGCCTTTCTCCATATCATAAATATAATCTCAATTCTGATAATAATGAATTAGTATACATATATTGTAATTTGTGTCATCATTATCGTAGTATAGAGGATAGAAGTATGTGATAAGTCTCCTTCTCGTTGGAGAAAGGACAAAAGCATACCAGGGAATGATATTTCCCATTTTGATTCCTCTATACTGCCATATATCTGGCTAATATAAGGAGGCTAGATATCATCATCGAGTTTTAGAATACTTATAAAGCATATTAGCGTTTTAAGAACTATGCAAGCTCTAAAACAAATAGCTGTAATAGCGGCATTTTCTCTTGGACTAGTATTTTCTGTAATATCAATCGGTTCGGCGGCCTTTGCTCAAGAAGGTAATACGCCATCAACAACTGGTCAAATAACTACAGGAAATATACTAAAAGGAGAGATAAAAGCAGGTAACATTACAAAAGGAACTGTACAGAATGAGACAGTTACTGGAGCAGATATTATGGGAGCCAATATAACGGGGGCTGAAATAATTGGAGTAGATATATCAAAGGTACAGAATTCGAGTGCACAACCATCTGCAAGTCAAAACGCTAGCTCCGTAATTGGAGAACTGAGTGGAGGTCAAATATCCTCTGGCAAGGTAACAGGGGGTAACCTAACTAAAGGTACTGTTACAGGCGGTCAGGTAGAAGGAGATAAAGTAACAGGAGCCAATATTACAGATGCAGAGGTAGACATGGCAGACATAACAGGGGCTAATCTGACAGGAGCTCAACTGAAAACAGGTAGTGAAGAAGCAAGTACGGAAGAAGGACCGTTAAGTAAGGTACCTGTCATAGGAGAGACATTGGAACAAATTAATCCCTTTAAGTAGGACAACAGATAAGTATTCTCTTCTTATTTGTTACTACGGTATGGTAAATAATCCCTAAAAATCCATCTATTTTTGTTTTGCTCTCAGTGGAACTCTACTTCTAGACAATAAGTTATCTGAATTTTGAGACGGTTATAGGAACTACTTAGCGTTAACTATTGAGCCATTAGTGGTTCTGTGAAGCATAACTACCTCTGAAACAGAAGATAAGATGGGGGAATCAACTAGAAAAGTTATAAAAACTTCCGCTCATGTTTTTGTCCCTCATATCATCTGGTAGAGGGGTGGTGTTTGTAATGGGTTGAAAAAGATCTCTTTTTCTCTCTATCCAAGATTAGATTGGGCAAGACAATGAGTTACATATCTTGTGTATTACTCGATCTAAAAAAAACTGTTTATAATTTATTGATTAATTTCCCAATAGCAACTGTAACATTTGCAGTTTTTAACAATAAAAAATAATCCAACAGATATTGATAATCCTTATCTTTCACGTTGCCTTAGATATTCTTTGAGCGACCATTAG
>JBPCNB010000709.1:0-2484 GCA_051001675.1 Nitrososphaeraceae archaeon
CATTTCTCGTCTTTGAGGCCAAAAACTGGCAGAAAGGGAAAAGTGTTAGCAATATTTGTATATCCAACTAAAGCTTTAGCACGAGATCAACTACCAAAAATAAAACACTTTGCAGAACCTTTAGGAATAAATATTAATATATTTGACGGAGATACAACCAAAGCCGCAAGAGATAGCATAATAACAACGTTGATTCCTGAAATCGTTATTACAAATTTTGATATAATTCATTACCACTTATTCAATAGAACAAAATTTTCTCGTTTAATTAAGACGGCTAAATTTTTAGTCGTTGATGAAGCCCACATTTATACTGGAGTCTTTGGAGCAAATATCCATCATATCATAAAAAGACTTGAGAGGATGTCTGGCTCGACGAATAAAAAAAAACTTCAGATCGTTGCAGCTTCCGCTACTTTGCCAAATGCAGAAGAATTCTGCAAACCATTATTTGGAAGGGAAATGAATCTTATACTAGGGAGTGGGCGGAAGGGCAAAATCAACCTTGTTCTTTTGTTCCCATCACTTCGGTCACAAAGGTCTTTAATGCTTGATTTATTAAAACGCACTAGCACAAGACATCACAAGACAATTGCATTTAGTAAATCACACTTAAGTTCAGAACTTCTTGCTTTTTATTCGTCCAAACAAGGAGTGCAGATAAAAGTTCATAGGGCTGGTTTGCTACCACAGGAACGAAAGTTAGTTGAAGACTCGTTCAAGAGCGGTAAACTAATCGCCATTTCTGCAACGCCGACCTTAGAGCTTGGTATAGACATAGGAGACGTCGATGCGATTATTTCGGATATTGTGCCTGTTAACAGGTTAATTCAAAGACTTGGAAGAGCAGCAAGAAGCGGTCAGGAAGGATATGCATTTCTTGCATTGGGTAACGATCCCATAAGTCAATACTACAAACAACATCCCGATGACTATATAGAAGATCAGGAATTTGTATATACTGATCCTACTAATCCATTTGTAGAAGAATACCAAGTCCTTGCAATGGCCTGCGATAGGCCCATTCTAATGTCTGAATCATCTCCTATATGGAATAGTATTCAGAATCTCATCTCAAACGATCTTCTTCAATTGTCAAATGGAAAGTTTGTACCTAATTATACGAAAGCGTTGAGTCACCTCAGAAACTTTAGTATCAGAGGAATAGGATCAACGGTTAGCATAACCCATAACGGAAAACTGATTGGAGAACGTCAAATGCCGCAAGCAATCGAAGAACTTCATGATAACGCAATATACTTTCTGGCTGGTAGAAGATATCAAGTCCAGAAGTTACATTTTAACGACAAAAACCAAAAAGAGCGACAAAAGGTACGACAACAAACTGGTAGCACTTATGCTGAACTAAATCCTCTTCCAAATGACTATCCATACTATACAAAAGCAATAGTTGACGAGTGGCCAACCATATTGCAAACTCATGATCAAAAGCACACCTATGGTTTGGAAGTAAAATATTGTACCTTAACAATTCAAAAGCAAGTCACAGGATACTCTAATATCGAAATCGGTAAGGAGGTCATGCAAGGGACGAGAGTAATGCTCGAAAATCCTATAGAATTTGAATTTATTACCAAAGGATTTGTCTTTAGAGATCCCAAGCCAGAGGAGATATTGAGGGGTACCGAAGATGAACAATATGTCGAAATGAGTGGTTATCATGCTTCAGAGCATGTCCTGATAGAAGGAAGCTCGATGGTAACGGGCGGAGCATCACAGGATCTAGGTGGAATATCACTCGGCTCCTCAGGCTTGATTTTTATTTACGACGGAAGTATAGGCGGAAATGGTGCAAGCAGAGCACTATATGACAAATTTGATAAAGCAATAATGAGAGCCTCGAGAATACTATCTGAATGTCCATGCGAAAGTGAAAGTGGCTGTCCTAGATGCACATACTCCTATAGATGTGGAAATAACAACGAGTACCTTCATAAACATGCAGCTATTCAAGTTCTAAATAGAATTGTCGAGGGAGAGCAATCGCAAATAGGTGACACTCGGATTATGGACAGGCCTCTTGTTTGATGAGACAGTGCATTATTAACCTCTGAGATTGGGTACCTTTTCGTAGACAAAACCACGACTACTGCTTTAGATAGTAGAAGACGTAGAATAGAGATCTGCCAGCCTTTCGCACTGGGAGTTGATGGAAAGGCGACTATGTAAACTTAACGAAGTAATAACTAACTGCAGATTATTAGTATCATTGGAAATTCTGTGAAATCTCGCCAATTTCTATTGCTACCTTGTTATATAAATGCGAAAAAAAGAAGAATAGTTTGTTGAAAGTAAACTGACGGAGTCCTAACCGCCTTCTTCCCCTTCCTGTTCTATATCAGTATTACTTGGGAGGTTTCTCATAATTTCAAATAATTGCGTATCAGCTTCGTTTAAGGATTGGAGAGCTGCTGCTGTGTCATTAGTCTGTAGAGCTTGGAGGGTTTCGTTTATACTATTTTT
>JBPCNB010000710.1:0-1239 GCA_051001675.1 Nitrososphaeraceae archaeon
CAGTAGACGATAATCCTGATATTACTTTAACAGTAAAGATAGGTTTGCAAGCTAGCGGTACATTTGAAGTTCATACATTCAACGACCCTGAAGTTGCTTTGTCAAATTTTAACCCTGGACTGTACGACTTGGCACTTCTTGACATGAGAATGCCAAAGATGTATGGCCACGAACTATACGATGAAATGAAAAAGATAGATGGTAGACTTAAGGTATGCTTTATGACTGCAACTTATCAAAACTATGAAGCATTAAGAGCAGCATTTCCAACAACGGAGATAGAGTGTTATATTCAAAAACCAGTTGAGATCAAAGACTTGGTAAGAAGAATAAATGCAGAGTTAGAATGATACCTAACTATCTGTCTAGTTCCTGTCCAGAAAGCATTCATGCATGCTACATTACCATAGCTTCTTATTACATTGTACGTTGACAACTGCGAAGAACCATTGGCTAGCCATCATACTAAGAAAAGGATTATGGTAGTCGAAGATGAGCCTGATATTACCTTTACATTACAGGCAGGGTTAGAAGATGGCTGTTTTGTTGTTGATGCATTCACTGATCCAGAATTGGCATTATCTAGCTTCAAAGCTGGCTTGTATGATTTAATCCTTATTGATATTATGATGCCGAAGATGGATGGTTTTGATTTATACGAACGGTTAAAGACCATAGACCCTGGTGTCAAAGTATCCTTTCTGACTGCAAGTGAAATTTATCGTGAAGAGATTAAAGAAGTGGAACATTGTGCTTTAAACAAGGATCTATTTCTTCAAAAGCCAATATCTAATGACGATCTCATAACGGAAATAAACAATAAGATAAACTCAATATAATTGATAGCAACAATAGGGGAATCAATGCAGGGGAAACCTTTAAGCCCTCTGTATGCTTTTGCCTTCCAAGAGACTTATCACATACTTCAACCCCTATTACTGTGTGATTGTGTCAGTATTTACGTTTTAACTCTTGTGACCTATTCGTATGGTAGAGGCTCTGATATTGCTTGAAGTCGTTATCCTATTTCACTTAAATCGATCCCATTAGCAGTCCATAATACTAACGTTTGTTAATCTCCTATATCTGATTGCAGTACGTTATGCCGATCCGTCTCATGAAGAGCTCAAAGATTGGCTGCATAAGGGTCAAGTAGATGTTATCAGAATGGATATACTCCATACTGCTTCTCTCACCTATTGACGAATAACTATGACGACTATTTGTCTTGCATTGTAT
>JBPCNB010000711.1:0-4271 GCA_051001675.1 Nitrososphaeraceae archaeon
GCCATGCATAGACCCTTTCCTATGCCCATTTTATCTAGTTCAAACCCTGAAATAGCATACAGAAGTAATCCTAATTCTGGACGTGTAAGTACCTCATAATCCGTATCCATTGTTAAACTTTCTTCGACAAAAAATCTGATTAGTATTATGAATTCTGAGCATCGAATAGGCTGCCTTCATCTAAACCATTGTTATATAGTGAAACTACTGCTACTATTAGTTGTGTAAAATAGAACAAAATTTGCGAAGGTTTTTGAAGACATATTTTATATCGTTACTAATTATAAAGTAAAATGGCCTATATGTCTAGTAGGTATTATTCGGCTACATTTTTGGGTTTCTTATTTATGGTATTAACATTGCTATTGCAAATACAACCACTAGAGGCCACTAGCAAATCGCCATATGATTCAGGCTATGATCACGGTTACGAAGATGCAGACATATCTGATCCAAACAACAGGTATATCAACCAGCCAAAAAGAGGCCCTAGCTTTCACACTCACGAATTTATGAGAGGATATAATGCCTGTTCTGGAGGTAGTCCAAATGGAGACAGCTACAATGATGGATATGAGAAAGGTTACGAAGATGGTTTAGACCATCCAATAGATAGAGAAATACGTGATGGAGATTCTGAACATGGCCAACAATATCGTGAAGGATACTTGGATGGTTTTATGGATGGATGCATAGACGTTGAAGGAAATGATAGGGATATTGCAATTCTGCAATGGATAGGTAGAATAACGGAGTAGGAAGTTGCATTTGTCATTTCATGACACTTTCCCTTGACGTTCTTGCTTCTCTTGATTTCCATCCTTCTCTTTTAGTCACTATTGCTGCTTTCTTATCATCGTAATAATGCCCAAATTAAACAATCTTCTTCTTTGAGATCGAATTTGCGGGCTACTAAATCCGGTATTTCAATTAAATTTAGGCTGGAGAAATATTCTGCGAATTTCTTTGTGGGATATAGCTTAGACTGACCTGATATAAGATTAGCATTTTTGAATGACGTAGGAGGCATCTACACTTATTCTCTTAAATAATATATAAAATATATTCAAGGAAAAGTACAATCTTATCATAAAATAGTTCTTGGCTTTAGCAAAGAGACTATGAACATTACAAAGACAATTGGGAAGAAATAGGCCAAGGTTATTCGAATACTGGAATTTGGAATAGATAAAGAATAGGAAATAAAAGATAGAACGGCTAATTTGGATCAATTAGGGTGTACATACCACCGCATTATAGTCAAATCTGTATTGAATGCTATAAAATTCAACCTTACAATGATAATCTGATAACCTTCTAATGTTTATAGGGAATATATATCTAAATGGATTTTACCATTAAATGGACTTTCATTATCGTGCTACCGTGATTATTTTGGTTTCTATTACTGCACTAGGTATAATTGCAATCCCATTTGGAAATCCCAAATTCATTGACAGGGCAATTATATTGGAATTATCATTTGCTACACTATCTGCTTTGATATGGAAAGGATATGGTAAAGCACTTTATGCTTGCATTCCAATAGCTGTCTTAGTTATCATTGGAAATAGCCTTGCCCCACCCCATGTTAATCTGATGATGACCTTTTCTAAGCCATTAAATGCAATTATTCTGATTGTAGGAGGATATGTATTGCAGATTGCTTTGATATTTACCAGTTTAAGGTTAATACGGGATATAAGATCAAGAAGACTAGCCACAGCTTCATAATCATAGGCCAGTTCTGCTAAAAGCTAAAGCCGAAAAAACAACATTGGTGATATACTGTTATGACTTCAGCATAATACTACGTTAGCTGGGCGGATATGTTGTCGAAAGAAATGTTTGCAATATCTTACTGATCTCATCCGGATATTGATCCATTATTGCATGACCCGCATCTTTGATCTGTACAAGCCAGGCCCCTGGAATTTTTCCTGCAATGACTAAAGAATTTGCATGTGGGATGTAGAGATTATCATCTGTTCCAGTTATGACCAACGTGGGTTTGGCTATTTTCGCAAGCTCGTCACAAGCACCATTCCAGTTGGTTGCCTCCCAAGCAAATCCTGCGTTCATCTGATTCTTCATTGCATCAGGGGAAATACTAGGCTTCGCTTGTTGTAAATCTGGAATGTTCTCAACAGATTCAGTATGCAAGTTTATCTGCCGCTGTTAGTCAATTACAAACTATGAACACTACCGATCTAGTCAGATTATCAAAAGAGGTATTTATTGAGGATGAAGAGGACATGATTCATCCATTGTAAACTTGTCCAAAACTTAAACTGCTAAAGATAAACAGAAAAGTTTCATTCTTTCTGCTAAGAATTGTTCATCTAATGGAAAGAAGTTTGCTCTCTCTTGATACCTTTCAATCTCTTTTTCTTAGCAATCCTGAGGCATCTTGCCTTAACGTTAAGAAACATTTTCATGAAAAGGCGAGCAGATGTATATCTAGTTAGGAGCTAACATCTAGTTAAAGATAACTTCGAGTCTTTTACGAAAGGTTATAGTTAGCAAGCTATTGTAGTAGGCTGTAATAGGGTGAACATAAAGGATCGTATAAAAATGAATAATATTGTCTATGCCTTAACATTTTCCTCCACAAATATTGCATGTTTATCATCACCCACCTCCTGCAGAAAATGATAGAATGTTCCCTTCAGGTTACACAGTAGGCCAAACTTGGGGAGCTCTCCACAAGGCTTGGTTAGGCTATTGTATAGCATTGCATAAGAATGAGGATGAGAAAGCACTGCGTTATGGTTCCATAATTCAAAAGCTTCAGAGGAGTTGGGAATAGAAGTAAGATAATTTGCTGAAGTCGATATGTTAGGTTCTGCCATAGACAAGAAAGAATCAAAGCTGGCCGTTATTGACCCATTCACTAATGAAAAGTTACAGGATGCAAAGGAAGACGAAGATGACTATGCGGAGGTTGATATGGAACATAATAGAGTAAATAAATCGTAAGAGAACGAACATGACAGTAATCCTTACGGATTTGACTTAAGCTACAAATAATATTTTGCACATTATATAAGTTAATTTTCAAATAATTTTAAAGCTTTTGTGCCTACATTGATTGAAATCAGGTATATTATCCAAGCTATACATTCGGCAAAAGCATAAGCCTGATAGGGCTGAACAGATGATGCAAGTAGAGAGTAATGAATATATGTTTTTGACAGGATAAATATTGTTTCGGAAATAGAAAAAGCAGTGAATAATTTTTTAATATCATGTTTTATTTTGTTAGAGTGTTTCTTACCTGTTAAGGGATCTACGTACTTGGTTTTGTTATCTCTATAGTATAGAAGTGCGAAAAGTGGAATGTAAACACCGTATCCTAATACCGATGTAATTAATGAATTGACGATATTATTTCCGTCATACTGAGCATAGATTTGAGTAAATGAGGCTCCAACAAGAAATGAAATTATTCCAGAGACAAGGAGATTTTTGTTAAAAAGAATAATATTTCTATATTCATCGTAAAAGCTTTTCTCCATTGTTACTTCTCCGCAAAAGTCCTATTCAGAAAACAATGATTAAGTTCCTTTATTTCTAGGTTTCAACAATTATTGTCGCTTTTCGACTTCCTAAATTTGGATTGCAAAATTGAGTCAAATCTTTCTAAACTAAGGAAGTGCTAGATTTTACTACTTCTATACGATAATAGTTGCTATCTGAATACAACAGATTTTCTCATTTCTGTCTCCCTAATTTCCTACGATGTGCTTCAATTAAGGTACATGTCTGTATGGCTTATCCACTAAAGACATGTCACTTATGCATAAGTGACCTATCTAATTTCTATAGTAAATTTGTCTGGTTGAGCAAAAACATTGAAAACAGCCTATTGAAGAACGGTAGAATACATTTTTGCATATAAGAAAGGAATTTTTATTCTAGATGAAAACGCAATTTGATAACTGATGAAAACATATAAGAAGCATTAGAGAACTAGAGGAGATTTTCCTATGCCTCTATTAATTTTTTAATATCTTCCATTAGAACTTTATTGATTATCACATCTGGACCTGATTGTGATGATTGGACTAGTTTTTGTAAAGCCTTGAATGTCAAACTATATGTAACATTAGAAGAGACTATAGCTATACGTATCCCTTATTAAGAGCAATCCTTATAATTAAACTACTATTACCTTAAGTGAAATGGCGTCGGCATCAAAAATGCAAAAGAAAAGTTTAGATTCTTCTCCGGATGAAACACGAACATTCGAAAAAGGCAAAATAGATCTT
>JBPCNB010000712.1:0-1368 GCA_051001675.1 Nitrososphaeraceae archaeon
GCATTTCTCCAACCTCGATTCTACTTTTCATATGTTCAGACAGTTCTTCCTGCCTTTGCCGCCCATTTTCGTCAGGAACCAATCCTCCTAGATATATGATTCTTTTTACGTTACATTCTGATGCTGCTTTGGCAAAATTTTCTGCTGCTCTACGATCACGCTCTGCAAATTTTTTCCAATCTTTTGAGGAACCTTCCATTGAATGAATCAGATAGAATGCCGTGTCAACACCGGTCATTGCTTTAACGAGGTCAGAATGTTTGGAGGCGTCAGCCGCAACATACTTAATATTTTTGCCTTTTTCGTCAAAATAGTCTTCTATAGACCTTATATTACGTGACATACATCTAATTTTGTAATTTTTGTTTTCTTCGCTTGTTAGTAGTCGATTGACCAGATGACTGCCAATAAATCCACTGCATCCCGCGACAAGAAGAGTTAATTCGACGTTTTCTGACACGTTTGAAAAATGTGAGGTAGTAGAATTAAGTGCGATAGGCTGCATGATTTATCCATTCCCCATATTCATAAAGAATTACATCTACTCTTATCAAATAAGATATAAATGATTTCAAAAACGAGCAACTAGTGCTAACAATAAAATGTCATTATGACATCTAAGGAGGGTTAGCCCAAGTCAAATAGAAATCTAACCCAGACAATATTAGGCACGAGGATACCTATTTCTGGAATAGTTATAAATCATGGGTTATTAAACAATCTTATGAGTGAAAGTAAACATTATGAACAACAACGACAACCAGTAAGTCAATGGGCAGATCTAATGGGACAACTCTTTGACAGACTTACTGGCAAAGAAACGGTAATATCTTACGGGTTTAGAAACATAGAGGTAGATATTCCAAAAGCAGCAGGCCCACAAGGACAGAATTTGGGTAGTGCCAAATGGGTATTTAACGGAGACTTGGTCATAAAAGCTCAAACCAATAAGTCAGACGAGATAGAAAGATAAGAAGAATATAAAGTAGTTACAGTTTGGGAAAAGAAGTTATAACCATTATCTGGTCAAATCCCTGCTAAATTTATCCGATGTATCAGGAGCGGTTAGGTTAGAATTAGTATGGAAGATGAATCAACGATAGAATTGAGCGCCGAAGATGACAGGGTTATACTAGATCTGCTTTCCCCAATCAGCTGACAGTATCGTATAATTTGTATACCTGCCAGTTCATATAAATGATTAATGTATCATTATCGGCATGTCTGACAATGAGAAGACACAGAACAATTACAGTATAAAGAAGAATAGGGAAGAAAAAACAATCACACTAACCAAACTTCAAAATGAAGATTGTATTTCAGTTACTAATCTTAAAAAACAATATGTTAAGGATAGCGCTTATACAC
>JBPCNB010000713.1:0-1376 GCA_051001675.1 Nitrososphaeraceae archaeon
TCAGATTAGCACCCAGATCGAGGATTTGATTTTTGTTAATCAAGTAATGTACAATGGTCGTGTCATTTGCAGTAAAAGGATCTATAGCCAATGCTCTGCCAACAAGGGGTTGACCATTTACTGATGCACTAAAACCAGAAGAACTCGATGCGCCAATTTGTTCTAAAAAAGCATTAGAAAGTTTTATTTCTTCATGAACAAAAATATTTTGATCTCCAATTCTTGTAAGGTTCCAATCAAATGGCATCGACCATGATATCTGCTGTATTTGAGGCTCATAATCGAAACTTTGTATTTCGTCATAATACGATATTAGCGTGCTATTGTAATTGCGGCCATTATAAGTCAGATTATGGTACGATATATCACCAATACTGAGATAGGAATCATATTTCGGAGCATTTTCTGGAAGAAATATATTCCTAACATTATCAATCCCGAATATCCTAACCTCAATATGGTACAGACCACCGTCTGTCAGGATTGGACCTCTAACATTTACAGTTCCGCCGGGGTCAGCAATTAGCGCATTTTGAAAAGGGTCCCTGTCGCCGAATATCTGAACTGGTCCGCTTTCGGTTGGGTCAACTTTTATTGTTAATAATCCGTTAGGCGCGTGAAAAAAATCTCTCAGAAGAGGTCTGCTGTCTTGGGGTGCGTTAGCCTTCCGGATTGCTATTTCGTATGTTACGAATTTTATCGTTTGATTATCTCTTTCATCATATAAGCGGAATTGAAGAAAGGCATTTTCTTTACTTTCGGTGGTTAAAATTGGTGGACTAATTTTTACAAACAGACTGGCTTCTCTGTCGCCTACAGTGGCAGGAGGCAGATTTTCCGCAGTAAGACCGTCGCCAAAAACTTCCTGACGCAGAGGGCTTCCAACCATCCCTAACAATACCAGCGAAAACACAAACGTAAGAAATGTCCACCTGAAGAGAATAATCTTTATGGCTCCAGAGACACTCGTTGATAAAGCTGGAATACGAGACTTCGGTATAAGTGATCGAAGAAGCCTTGATCTTGAGTGTATCAAATATTCACTCACCATCGAATCCGGTATTTGTATATATATAATTATTTACTATTTCAAATGATTCGGACATCAGACTAAATACCAAACAATCAACATCGCTGAAACAACATCTGCATTTTGTAAAGGACATGGCAAGGTTACAATATTTAATTTGAAACTTGAAGTCTTGATGGCATTTAACAAGTGGTACCAAAAATAAAATTTTACTCGAAACCTCCTTTAAGTGTAACCCATCAAACGCCCAACTTCAATCCAAACTCATCCACCTTGAACTATTCCCAATTTCGAATGAAATAATGACTATGTTACTACTACATTCCTATCTGGAGCATCGAGAGGT
>JBPCNB010000714.1:0-1148 GCA_051001675.1 Nitrososphaeraceae archaeon
TCTACCATTCTAATGCTAGAGACGGCTATTATTGAAACAATTATAATTCCTATTATGATAGGCACAACTACTCTTACTAGAGATCTTGATCGCCCTGTACCCTCAAGTGGCTCACCTTCTGGTGTTACCTTCTTTCTACCCTCATAAGGATAACCAGATCTGTTAAACGGGTTTTTCACTAACCTATTTTACGCTGAAAGCTCTTTTAAGTCTTAGTAATCCTTTTCTTTTTTTCTATCCACAACGGTATAGAGGAAAAATTAGGAGAGTCAATAAGAGTCAATAAACTTTCAAGTCTTTATGAATCCAGCCAGTCTTTCTGCATTTTCAATCCCCCTCAGAATCAAATATCCTTCAAGAGTAGAATTAGAACAGAAAAGCTTGGAAGAATCTAACTCACATCGGCCTTTATAATATAGCATATGGTCGTCACAACTTGACAGCACCTTTGCCAATTTACTTAGTTGGTCTCTTGGGATTTTATTGATGTTGCTAAGGTGAATCTCTACATACGCTGCTTCCATACATGTGTAAATGTATTCTTCTGCTAGATTCTCTGCTTCTAGATGTTGTTGTTCCCATTTGTACATAGATACGGATAGGCTCAACATTGCTACCATAGGAACCATTGCAACTATTGTCATTATCAGGGACACCATTGTTCCCCGTCATCATAACCTAAGGGATAGCACCCTTTTCTCCTTTTCAATACAATATTTTATCAAAGTTATTTGCGACTTTAGTGGGTACAAACCTTTTATGAGACTGTCATATTATGTTTGATGAAGATTTTCTTCTGACTCCTTTACGTGTTATTTAGCCGAAAACAAGGATATCTCTTCAGGTACACTTTCAACCGAATGTTAAGTTAGGCCGGCATGGTTCTCTTCTTTGCTCTATTGATGTTGGTGTTGGTTTGTCGATATTCTTCGAGAGTATAAAATGTTAATTTCTTGCTAAGAAAATTTTTTATATCCTTGTTGTCATTGATGCGCCAAAATAACTATACTTTTTTTCCCTTAGATGCTTATAAACTGCATTTAAGATACTGTTGGCAATGAGCAACTCAGATACTGAAGGAGAGGATAAAGAGGTTGGAAGTCAGGTCCAGCTTGTCGTCTACCGCATACCCAAGAAGAATCATGACG
>JBPCNB010000715.1:0-1942 GCA_051001675.1 Nitrososphaeraceae archaeon
GGTTTAATATCTGATGTATTTAGGACCTCGTTTAGATTCTCGATCGTGTAATTACTCACACCTATCGCCCGGACTTTACCTTGATCCAATAACCACATCATGGCTCTCCATGTCTCATTACCAAGTCCCTGAACCGGCCAATGGATCAAGTAGAGATCTACGTACGACAAGCCCAGACGTCCCAAGCTTCGCTCACAAGCACGTACCGTAGAATCATATCCTTGGTGATTGTTCCAGACCTTTGTGGTAATGAAGACATCTTCTCTTTTAATTCCACTCTCTCGTAAAGCTAAACCCACCTCCGTTTCGTTGCCGTACAATTCTGCAGTGTCAATATGTCTGTAGCCGATCTTTAATGCATAGTTAACTACTCGCACAGTCGTCTCGCCTGGCAGTGTCTGGTAAACTCCTAGGCCAAGGTAGGGAATCTCGATTCCATTATTCAGCTTGGTCTTAGACTCTAAGGTCAATTGCATGGAAGATATCATCTTCGATTCTCCTCACTTAACTCTATCGCGTTGAACCTACAATACAGACCTTCGCAGAAAAGAGTAAAAGCACTTGACAATGGCCGGTGGACTTCATAATCATGATATGATTATGATATCTTAATTCATAGGGATTGATTTTAGCTTCTCAATAATAGATGAATTAATAAGACCACAGGTTTCAGACATGATGTCGTAATAAACATTGAACCTAAAACATTGGTGCGAATTAGATGAGCTTATCTATGTATCAGAAACTGACGAACAATACAAGCAATATGCGGGTCTTGGTTATAACGAAAAACTAATAGAACAGCTTGCAGAGATTAAGATAAGTAATTCTCAAATCTTTATTAACTTTTTTATTGAGCCCAGAGAGCTACTGCTTGGATCGGTAGAAGACATTGCTTATTCAAAAACAAAGAAACTCGAGTTAGAGTTACATAATACAAGAAATACAAAAATCGCATCGTCAAGACACATGTTCAAAAATTCTCCAGTCAACTGGAGTAACTGGCGTCAATTCAATAGCCTTGAAGCAGATCATAAAAACCGAAAAGATGTATTTGATGAATTTATTGCAAGAACTAGTCATATAAAACCAATCATAGAAAAAAGATTCTCATTAATAAAACGGATCTACAAAGATTTGGGCGCGGGCAATGGGATAGACCCAATCTCTGCTTACTTGGAAGAGGAAAACATATCTTATAACCAAATGATCGAATTTATAAAATCCATGGGCCAGAGAACAAAAAAGCCTTTCAGAGAGGCACTAAAAGAAGTTAGCAATGCTATTCTTGGTAGAGAGCCAGATTATTATGATGATTTTTATTTTTTTAGAAACAAAGTATATTATGACATAGATAGGAATTTTTCAGGAGTAGATCCTGTTATCGAAGCTAAAAAAATAGCTACAAACCTGGACTTTGACATACCTAAAATCCATTTTGATACTGAAGAGAGAAAGAACAAATACCCATCACCCATATGTTTCTTTGTCCGCATACCTGACGATATACGCGTCCTTTATAAGAGAGAAAGTCCCATTTTCGATTTTCAAGCTTGCTTCCATGAGACTGGTCATGCAATACATGCTAGTTCAGTCGATGCAAATAATGAGTATTGGAATAAATATAGGATCTCAATGGGGATAGCAGAGATATTTTCTACCTTTTTGGAAAGGTTGACAAAAAACGGCGATTACCTGCGATCTTTATTTGGTTCAACCAATAGTGATCAAACGATAATTAACAAACTAGTAGCAAGAACTCATTTTATGGAATTGTTTTTTGTCACATTTTATACTGCTAATTCCTTGATGAAGCTAGAATACTGGAGACAAAACTTGTCAGTCGATCAAGCATGTGAAGTTTATTCCCAATTAATCAAAGAATATACCGGCTTTGATATGCCCGGAGAATATTGGTTATTGCATCATATTCTTCCTGAAT
>JBPCNB010000716.1:0-2436 GCA_051001675.1 Nitrososphaeraceae archaeon
CTTACCGAGAAGGTAACGAGGAGAAAATGAAATACTATGCTGAAGGAATACAGAAGTTTGAAAGACAGTTAGGTCATGCGGTATCTAACTTTTGTTAATTTGAGGCGTTGTAACTAACAATGGTTTATAGCCGCAGTCCTACTACTAGGCGTCCAAGAAGTAGGCTAAGGAAAAGACATACATTTCGAGGATTCAGGAAATACTACAATTTTAGTACAGGAAATGATGACGCAATTTATGATAGGAATAAAGTACTTAGTTCAGGATTCACTGTAGGTGAGACGTGGGGCTGTCTTGATAAAACATGGGTTGGATTTCGCACAGCTAAAAGACTAGAGAACTATTCAGATATGAAGCTGTACGCTTCTGTCATCCAGAGGCTTGAAAAAGAACTGAAAATTGAGGTAAATGATTTCTCAGAGCTTGGACTTTGTGCTTGCAACCTTGAAGATACAAAGGAAGAGGAAGAGGAAGAAGACTAAGACAACTATGTAGAAATTAGCTTTGATAGTTTATAACCCAAGAAGAATTTTTATTTAGACTTCAGTTTCACGTAAGGATAGATTATAGGCTTTCTTAGATATCATAATTTATGTGGATGGCCCATTTTTAGTTAAGTAACAAAGAATATAGTTATAGTATCCTCTAACTCAAGATAGAACAGTCTCAAATCTTTGGCTGCCTTGATGTGATTCCGAAAAGACATATAAAGTAGTAGAATTTAGGTGGTAAGGAAAGGAACACTTTCTACAAACTAAGCAGGGAAACATAAGAAACAAGGAAACGTAGGAAACATCAATCGAGGGGTAGGTCAGGGCTCATTTTTGCATATAAGCGATGAACATCTAAAACAGTAGGAAACGATTATGCCACTCACAGAAGAGGAAAAAAGAAGAATAATAGACCTCCACTTTCACCAACACAAGCCTATCCGTGAGGTGTCAAGAATAATGGGCAAGTCAAGCCATGACATTACACCAGTGACAAAAGAACACAGGATGCGACTAACCAAAAATGATACTCCACTAAATAAAGAACAGAATAACGATGCACAAGGTGTTCATGACAAGCTTATTCCAAACGTCCAGGCCTACAGACTGTTCTCTGAAGGAAAAACTTCTCTAGAGGTCACAGCCAAGTTGAACCTACCAGGACCCCAAGTACAGCAATTCTATATCGAATATTTGAATCTAGTCCAAATGGATAAATTAGTTAAAATATACCAAGAAATCAAGGATAGCATAGGATACTTTCTCAAATTATTTAGTCTTGGAAAGAAAGAAGGTCTGACCCCCGAGCGAATTATTCTTCTTATCAATATGGCTGATAACATTCACAACCTTGAAGAAAAATTTCGACAGGCCCAGGCTAAAGTCATCAATATAGAAATAAAGAAATCTTTGGGCAGAGAACAGTTAGAGACTTTACACAATGATATGGAAGCTGCAGTAGGCAAGTTAACATGGATAGATAACGCCTTCAAAATGAAATATGAAGAGACATCAGAGGTATGTGCTGAAATACGAACGCTAGAGATGTATGTAAAGCGATTTAAGAATAGCCAAGACTACCTTGAGCTTGAAGCCATAGTCAAAACCAAGGTTAGCGAATTTTTATTAGATAATAAAAGACTTCTAGAATCTGTACTTGCCTCTGTAGTGGGAGCTGTACGAGATGACCCTGACAGATATCTTATCATTGACAGGATGCAATTAACCCCTTTTACTAACAATACCATCATAAATTATAATTCATTTCTAGAATCACGACGACCATCATATCCACAAGGAGACGAGCAGTTTGTCATAGAAAGGGTATTAGAAACAGCTGGGAGAATATTTAATAATCTTCAAAAGGGTATAGTTGATAATATCATATCAACAGCTGCAGGATTGGAAAAAGGCAGTTCTTAACCTGCAGCTTATCAAGCTCTACCGTACTACAATTCTCCATCACATACACCAGACCGAGGAGAGCTCAAATAATCGGGTTCCCATAATATTGACGTTTTGAGCGGTCGGGCTCGCGTCGTAGAGCTTTAGAAAATATTTGCAAATTTCAGTGTGGCTTTTAACTATTTGCAAACCATAGTAATTTCATTTCTGCAGTACCCTCTATACTTTTAATATCTAACTTCACTCTATCACTACTCGTACTGATATACATTTTACGAAGTTCTTCTATGTTACCTACAGGCTTAGCTTTTGTTGCAATAATTTCAGCCGGTCATAGTTTTATGTCCTGTCCCAATATCTTTTCAGTCAGCACCTATGTTTATTGTATTTGCCACAAGAAGAAGAGATACAAGAGGAAAGGCAACCTTCTTTGAATATTTCCTTTTCATTACCCCAGCAATTCCATCACCAGTAACCAATCCAATTCGTGCACACATTTCTTGAACTGCTGTCATTAATGGATATTGAAATATTGCTAGCC
>JBPCNB010000717.1:0-2234 GCA_051001675.1 Nitrososphaeraceae archaeon
CTCTTGTACTTCTTTTTCTGACTCCTCTGAGCAGGCAATAAGGAATCTATGGTAGGCTTTCATAAAGCTTCTCCGGACAAATCTCTATGATAAGATGGTCAGTTATTCGACACAGCAGTCTGAACCACATGCAGGAATTATCAGCGAACGTAAAAGTCCAAACAGTCTTGATATGACTTCAATCCATTCTGCCGGGAATCAAAAAACCTGTGTGGAGTTGGTAACAGGCGATATAAACAATCTAAAATCCTCTGTATATAGAGTAGCAACAGCAATGCATACTGCCTATAGTAAAAAAAATACACTAGACAGCTGGATTATGGGTGATGATAAAAATGACAATGAAATTCAGCGATATCCAGAGCATTATGAGATGCCTCACAGATTAGACTGGAACACGTTTAGAAACGCTTACGATATTCACCCACAAAATTATGAACAATTGATTTCTATTCCTGGAATTGGGTCATCAGCTGTAAGAGCTTTATCTCTTATCGGTGAAATAATCTTTGGAACAAGGGCATCATGGCAAGATCCTGTAAAATATAATTTTGCACATGGTGGAAAAGATGGCGTACCTCACCCAGTTGCACGTAAGACCTATGATAAGTCTATAAGTTATCTATCTTCTGCGATTGAAGGAGCTGAGATAGAAAGTGAGCAGAGGATTCAAGCATTAAGGAAATTGGCAGAATATTCGGCTAGATTGTTTAACCAAGATAAATTATGAAGATCTTTGTTGGTTTTTTCATATGAGCATAGATCCTGTCAAGTATTTATCTAAAGCAGATCCGCAACTTGCAGGGGTGATCAAAACTGTTGGAAAATATTCAATCAAGATACGAACCAATGCATTTCAATCCCTAGTTGAATCAATAATTTACCAGCAGCTTGCAGGGAACGCCGCTAATATCATCTATACTAGGTTTATCAAACACTATAACAATGTGTTGCCAAAACCCATGCAAATCATTTCAACTTCTGATATTGAATTAAAATCTAAAATAGGCTTGTCGAGTAATAAAGTACAATACCTGAAGGATCTTTCTATCAAGGTTGAACAAGGAAAAATAAACTTAGAACTATTATCGACAATGTCAGATGAAGAAGTTATTGCTGAGTTAACCCTTGTGAAAGGAATAGGAAGGTGGACAGCAGAAATGTTTTTGATATTTTGTCTTGGAAGACCTGATATATTACCCGTAACTGATCTAGGAATTAGAAAAGCCGTGCACAAATTATACTCTTTACCAGAACTTCCAAAACCAGCAGAGATTTTAGCCATATCCCAGCCATGGAGGCCCCATAGAACTGTTGCTACATGGTATTTGTGGAAATCACTTTCAAAATTTAATTCCATCGGTTGAGCAACCGAAAGTAGTTTTCTAAATACCATGGTCTTATGATAAATATTTATTTATTATTCTTGACTTTGTTTTGACACGGCCCTAGAAGATACATCAGGGTATATTCCAGTCATGGAATTACAAAAACGACTTGCACGACAAGTAGTGGAGGAAGACACACTAAAGGATGAGGAAATGGAGTATGTGTGTGGCATAGATGTATCATACGTAAAAAATACTGCGAATTGTTCAGCCTTAATAATGAAGAGGCGTTCATGGCAGGTGATAGAGGCAGCGAACATGAGTATTCGAACGACTGAACCGTATATTCCGGGGTTGTTAATGATAAGAGAAGCCAAACCTCTATTGGCCACACTCAAGTTATTGAAAAAGGACTTTGACTTGCTGTTAATAGATGGACATGGAGTCTTACATCCTAGAAGATGTGGTCTGGCTTGCTTCATTGGGATGGTTACTAATAAGCCGACAATCGGAGTGGGTAAGCACCTCCTCTGTGGTACTGTGCGCAAAGATCATTTTATAGACGACGGCGGACAAATCATAGGATGCAAAGTTAGTAACGCTCGGGATGCTAAGAAGTCAGTCTATGTTAGCGTCGGCAATCTTATCAGTTTAGTAACCTCAATACGAATAGTCCAGGAGTTGACGAAAGAAGGACATTGGATCCCTGAGCCGTTAAGATTAGCTGATATCAATTCAAAGAACAAGCTCAATTTTCAACTAAAAATTCAAGGTCGGGAGGACTATCCAAAATAACATGCACTAGCAATTAATGCCGGTATCTAGTTACGAATATTGGTTAGTCGTAAATACAACCATGACAAGACATACTTTATTTCAGAAATAATACTAATTTGAATTATAATT
>JBPCNB010000718.1:0-1782 GCA_051001675.1 Nitrososphaeraceae archaeon
GAAAAGGGTTAATTCGAGCGACAACGAAACACGGCCCCAAGGTTCACATCTTTGGATGCTAAATCCCAATCATAAGTAAGACTGACTTTTTTGATTATAAACATTATAAATCCATCTACAGAATTGTGACACATGGTAATGAGGTATGGGAGTTAGTTGAATTTCTTCAGAAGGCTGAGGGAAGGTATTAGCACTGGCGGGAGTAAGAAGAGGGAAACCGATTCGGATACAATTAGTTCCCTTTCATCAGCCTACATTGCGTTAAAAACTCGACTCGATTTGAAGAGCACCGGTAGATCTGCGATTTGTATTAAGAAAGTAGACCTAGTACCGTTTAGTGAGATGAAACAAGAAATTGAAAATTTCCTTGATGCTAGCAAAGCTGATTTTGAACTCACATATCGTACGATTGTCGACCCCTATGAATATCTTTGGATCATAATTATGACTAAAACGCTTGAAGACAATGTGGCTGCGATTACCTCTATTGGTGATACTATAGAAGAAAAAGGATTTTCAGATAAATTGCTTGCATCTATCTTTGACTTTAATGATGGGAGCACCGCAAACTATCTGATATATAATTATAAACTCGACAAGTTTTACCCTTTCGTACCTATTAGTGAACAGCAAAAACGAAGGGATCACGATAAAGAGCTAAAAATCATGTCTGCAGGCGGGGATGAGCTACCAGTTGAAAAGGATTTGTCGAATTGGTATCCTATCTGGAATATACCGATTTAGCAGGTCTTAAATTTATATTATCACTCATTGGCTCGCCGTTGAATAATTTGTCACTTCTTACCATCTAGTGTCTCGATTTATATATCGATTCTGGCGAGTCATGTTGATAGTGAATACTCGATCGTATCCGTCCTACTCGTTTGTAGAATAACATTATCAACCAAATTGGAAAACTTATTTTTGCACATCAATACTAACTAAACCAGATCTTCCCGACTTCAATCAACAAGCTTTTCGGTCTATTAAAAAATTATTATGATTGATGTGGCCAGTTCAGTTGAATCCTATCATCGTATCATTTGATGAATATTCTGACCATTTGCTAGACTTCCCCATTCTTTTACAAATTAGAACGCAGCAGTTATTCTACTTAACGGGAAATCGAAACTAAACGCAGTTGGATGCTATTTGAATGAGGTAGAAGGAAATGAGAAACACAATATTAGTGGGAATGAAGCGAGAGTATCCGTCGGAGAACTGTGAAATGGCTAACATCTGGAAGATATCGGGGAGAAGATGTAGCTTGTTCACCAGATGGAAGGGAGCAAAGTCATCGCCAAAGCTAACAGCAAAAAATGTAAAAAACCTCCTACCACTCATTTCAAGTATCTGGAATAAAAACTCGTGTTCCATCATGAACTGCTTATTCTTGTGTTATAAGTTGGATCGAGACAAAAAAAACGTAACCTATTACTTAATAATCGGCTCAATGAGATAGAACATGAAACAGCGTTGGGAAATACACAATAATATAAGACTCTACCCTACCCAGCCGTCGCCTGCAATTGTTATATGCAATTGCACTACACTTGAAGCTTGCATGCGTGCTTAATTCAGAGTAACAGAATATATACAGTTCATGATAGGATCGACTGTAACTTTCAAGATGCTTGAGAATAATAGAAGTATATAAATTTGCATTATACACAATACTTTGATATACCCTTAACTACATTAAGATATGAAACCTATAATGACAGAAACAGAAAAAAGAACAACAATAGTTCCAACATCTAACAGTAAAAGACCAACAAGAAA
>JBPCNB010000719.1:0-1863 GCA_051001675.1 Nitrososphaeraceae archaeon
CCATGATTCAGCTTTGAGCAATCCATGTTCACCGACTCTGACATACCTTCCGAATCTTAATATCGCGGGTTTTCCTACTTTTAGGGCGACATAATAGATTATTATTGCCCCCACAGTAGAGCCTAACGCTCCTACAATTCCCATCCCTATGGCATGACCTATCCCCAGATTCTGGTCATAGGCGACAAATCCTACAAGAGGAAATATGATTTCGCTTGGAATAGGTGGAAATAAATTCTCAAGCAATGCTACAATAAAGACAGCAGGATACCCAAATTCCGCTATCCAGGAGGATACAGCAGTGGTTACAGCATCAATTATGCTCCCTTTTTCCAAATTCACCAGGAGGGAAGCGGAGGTGAAAGTGAGAAAATACGAGACTAATACGAACAGAATTGTCATGTCCACCATCTTAAAAAACCTACAGGTATAGTTATACCAACGGTAGATTGCTATAAATAGTATGATGCATGTGCTCTTACACTGTCCTCGGGTGTCGTCCGAAAAGGAGTTTGTAAAAAATCGGCCCGTTGAATAGATTCATCTCTCATTATATCATGATGGATGGGCCGAGGCCAAGCAAGATTAAAAATATATCTTATCCCAGGGCATCAACGAAGGTCAGAAGTAAACGTAGATAAACCTAGTAAAAAAGTTAACTACAATATAACATAAAAATGATACTCAATCGTTTATATTTATGTCGCTGACACGCAGCAAATAGAAATATGAATATACAATCATTGACAACCTTCACCGGTGCAACTGTTGTTGCTTTGGCAATTGTCGTTATGATGTCGTCGGCAAACTCGGAAATTATCAAGCCAAGTTATGCACAACCAACGTTTGACACCCCGTCTACTACCGGAGGGAGTCCAGATAGTACTCCAACTGGAAGCTCCGACGAGGGAGAAAACTTCCAACAATTTATGGAATGTCTCTTTGGCGGAGAGGTTTCAGAAGAAGACATTACAAATGCGTTGGACGGCAGCAGTGACTCTACTCCGACTGAACAAGAGATCAGAGACTGTTTTGCCCCTTTGTATAATACTGGCACCGCAACTGATGCTACAACTCCGACTGTCGGTGGTTCAACAGCTGATTCAGGGGATGAGAGTTCTGAGGATGAAGTAGATAGTAGCAGCGAGAGTGACCCGTCAAACAATCAAGACTGATCTGACGAAGTTTATTTTCAAATGCTGGTTTTTCCCCTAACCAAACCCATTTTTATTTTCCATTGACATGAGTTATGTTACTTATAAGAATACTGGGCCCAGGTGTGTGACTTTGACATGATTTAGGTCGTATGACTTTGTGGTTGTCCCCCCGCAAAAAGAACAAACAGATGTGCAGTAAGTTAGCTTTTGTCAAAGAGTACATTCTGGATTGTTGGGTACAAAGCTAAAAGAAATATAATTCATTTCAGGTCTTTGTTCCTTTGCCGCTGACGCAGTAAGAATATTTCAACCGGCATACTGAAAGAGAATCAATGGGTCGTTATCATGGTTCCATTGTTGACATGGTTGTACTTCTTGTATGAAGGCCAATGATTTGATATCATAAGTACAATCATGATGAGCCTAAATAAAGCGTAAAGATTAACGTGGGCCCAAGGGGGTTTGAACCCCTGGCCTACCGGTTATGAGCCGGTCGCTCTACCAGGCTAAGCTATGGGCCCGACTTAGACAGGACTTTTTTGATAAGATGGTTATAAAGGTTTTAAGTAACATTCGATCAAAGTAAGAAGCAAGAGAACATGGTACTAAATATACATCTGCAACCATGGAGTTTAAGTTAACAGATTCACGAACTGACGGGTTCGACGTATCTTTCATATACAGAGTCCAATAATCTGTTCTGAGC
>JBPCNB010000720.1:0-5163 GCA_051001675.1 Nitrososphaeraceae archaeon
TTTGAACTTGAACCCAAAGCAGAGAGTAATTTTTGCTTCTGCATATGTTCAAGATACGCTTGTCAATTCAGTAAAGCATCTAAAGCGGGTAGTCGAACTGATGCAAAAGCCTTTTGGATTACAGCAGGTAATAGACACTGTAGAAGACATGGAAGCCTACGAAGCATTAACAAGTAGAAGCGTAAAAGAAATGAATCGTACCACAAAGCAATATTATTCTAGAATTTCCGGTCTGCTAAATGCTGGCTTGATTAAAAGGCACAAAGGAAAGTATTCTCTTACACTATTGGGAAAGGTCGAGTATGATTCGCATATGACAATAGGGAAAACACTCGCCTATTATTGGAAACTAAAGGCGATAGAATCAATTGAGATCTCATCTGGTGCTTCTCTTCCAGAAGGAGAACTAACACAATTGATTAATGCTCTGATCGATAACCATCAAATCAAAGACATTCTTATGAAAACAATTTCTGTCCCTTCTACTGAGAACAAATTCAAAGATACCAGCTTCAACAGCTGTAATAGAGCAAACAATGTAAATTAGTACTCGAAAGTTAGTTACTCTACAAAATATTTTTTCCATCTAATTTCTTATTCTAAATGTTTTAGTTACCACTTTATTTCAAAAAGTCAAATTTAATCGTCTGGTCAGTTACCTTAATAATTCTGTCTCTAGTCTTTTTATCAGCTCACTAATTTCAATTGGTTTTGGAATAAAGCATTCTAATTGCAACGAGCCAAATTGTTCTTGTAATGGGTCAGAGTTTATATCGTAAGCACTCATAAAACATACCCTAATTTTATTATCTATTTTTTTCATTTGTCATAAAGTTCGTAGCCATTCATTTTGGGCATCCTAATATCTAATAGCACTAGATCGTACGAGTTTGCTTTAAAATTAGACAGCGCTTCTAGAGAGTCATCCACCTCAAATAATCCACTGTCTTCTAAATCAAGACTAAAAGAATTAGTAATATCAAGCTCATCGTCCACTAATAAGAGTCGTCCTTTTTTTACTTCCTATTTTTGTTGGTGATGGTACTAGTGGCAGGAATGATATTGCATAACCTCATCACAATTACACAGACATCGCTAAAATATTGCGTGGTTAATCTTCAGGGTTTTTTATTTTTATTATTAATTTAGGCTTCTTATTTTAAAGGTATCTGAAACTTGACAAACGACTCGTTGGGCAAGTATTACGCGCGATGAGATCTTGCAATTTAAACTACAATAGATAATGGAATTCAATTCGTGATTATTGTTTATCAGATGTTTAAGCTGAATTATGTAATTTCTTTTCTAAGCACATCTTGCAAAATCGACCTTGAGAATATAGAAGCCCAATCGTTTCCGTCCCACATCTTGAATGCAAGTTTCGATTATTTATTATCGGACCTAGGATTCAAAGGTGGGGAGGGGATTCGAACCCCTATATATTCGCTAACTGCTCGTAGACGGTTTTCTGCAGGCGAACGCATGACCGCTCTGCCACCCCACCATATATGATTAGGCTTGATACGCTTAATTTAAGCATTAAGTAAATATGTTTGTCAGGATGTTGGACCAGTAATTCCGGATTGATAATCATATTGTTTGTTTCTCACCTTTAACTTTGTCAACATTATGCCCAAACTTCACATTTTCTTCAACGCATCGATACCAAGTAAATTCAACACTTTTTTGAGAACTATGCCGAATGCACTAACCAATATGAGTCTTGATAACATCGTATCTCTATTCTTCTCCTTCAAAATAGGGATTGTTTCGTAGTAAAAATTGAATATTGTTGCAAGTTCGTAAGCATATCTAGCCAGGGTTTTCGGATTAAGTGTCACGACAGCTTCTTCCATAACAAGATCTAATTTTGACATTACTTTGATCAGATCTATTTCAGAATTTGCATTCAACAGTTCAAAATTGGCTTCTACAAGAGCGTCATGACTTTTTCCTGACTTTTCTATAATTCGTTGGGAGCGTGCATAAGAGTACTGCAAATACGGACCAGTGTCCCCCTCAAGGCTTAGAGATTCAATAATATCAAAAGCGATTATCTTGTTCAAGTCATGTTTAATCATATAGTATCTTATAGACGAAATCGCAATTTTTTCAGCAATCCCATTTAACAAGTCTTCGGGCAATGTCGGGTTTCGTCTCCTTGCTTCATCAAATGCCTTCTCCTGTAATTTATCTAAAATATAGTCAGCATTTACGTAGATGCCCTTTCTTCCTGACATGTGCATAAATTTCCTGTCCCCAATATCCAGGCCAAGTACTTTTGCTGTCTGCGAACTTATGGTAACAGCCTCGTACCCCAAATGAATATAATTTTGACTAGCATGTGCTTCATGTGACCTTTTATCAATAGATGCCGTTAAATTTAGAAAGGATAAGATATAAGATATTATGTTCTGGAGCCTGGCTTGCCTAGAGTCAATTATAGTTATCGTCATGTCCCGAGATTGAAAGTCAGGATAAGTATTCTCGTTTCGATCAGAATCATATAAACTACTAGCCCAAAGTATAGAACCATCCCACTGCTCGGCAAATTTGTGATATGAAAATGGATCAGCAACCAAACCGGTTTTCCAAGCTGCGTAGGGGATATCTTTGGCTATGTAAGTCGAGGTGCCATCGCTTCTTATTATTACCTTATCTGCTTCTTCTACCTGCCTTTCAAGGTCGACATTCCCATTTTTCATTCTTATTATCCAGCAACCTCTATTTTTCCCCTTATTCTCTTTAATAATAAGCCCTTTATCCTTCAACAATTCCAACGTTTTTGACCACAGGCCAGAAGAGACTATATGCGATTCAAAATTCAAAAGGTCATAACGTGCCCTTACTCTCCAACATGTTTTTAATTGTTCCTTTAACACCCTAAGAGTAATCTCTGAAGCAAATTTTGCTACATCCGATCTCCCTTCCTCTATTTCTTTAAGCACATATTTCCTTTTCTCCTGTAACGAAGGGTATGTATCGTACATTCTATTTATCTTCGTATATATTTCATCACCACAGTATTGATCGAATTTCATAACTGACTCGTTCTTATCTTTTAGTGGTTCTAGGGGAAATCCGGCAAACTTGAAGCCAACAACGATGTCTGCAACTTGCAGCCCGGAGTCATCCACGTAGTTTAAGACCATAGTTTTATGGTGGGTTGCCTTCAGCATTCGATAGATGGTGTCGCCAAGTATTACATTTCTTAAATGGCCCACATGCAATGCTTTATTTGGGTTGACACTCGTGTGTTCAATTATTACGTGTTTGTCGTTTCCTATGTCACAAAATCCGTAACTCGGATTTTTAATTATTTCCCCCAGTGTCGTGACGGCAAGAGCTGCAAAATTTACTCGAAAATTGATATAACCTGCGGGATGAGCTTCTGCTGAGACTAGTATGTCTAGCGGGGGTAACATTGACTGCCCTGGTGGTTTTTTTTTGTACTCTTGTATGTATGGATTTAATTGTTTTTCAACCAGATCTCTGGCGATGTCGTATGGGTGCCTATTAAGCCCCTTGCTCAGTCTAAAAGCAATATTGCAAGTGATGTCACCAAGTTCTTTTCTCGGCGCTTCTGAGATATCAAATCCAATATCCCTCTCTCCCAGTCCTTCCGGAAAATAACCCAGGTTTTTTGCTGATAAAAAAATTAATTCCCGAATGTTTTTTATCAATTTGCTAAATGTCAATTCTATTCACGGAGCCCGAAAAAAAAGAAAGCATAATATATTCAATCGCTTCGACAGCACCTTCTCCTTGACGTCCATTAACCACATATTTTGCTCTCGCTTTAACATTCTCCTTTGCATGGTTTAAAGCGATACTATAACCACACATATTAAACATAGGAATATCGGTTTCGCTGTCTCCTATCGCAACTGTATATTCCGGGTCGATATCTAGTATACTTAATGCTTTCTTTAGTCCCACCGCCTTGTCAATGCCTTTTTCGTTAATATGAATGGCATATTGGCTATCTGTAAGGTATAAGTCTAAATTGTTTTCTTCTAGAACCCTTTGACCCTGTGCGATGTCGAATGTTCGGCATAAAACAACTTCAGTGATCCTCTTAAATACAGGTTTCAATTTTACGCCGCCAATGTTCTTTTTCAATACTTCATAGCCTTTGATGCATTTTTCTTTATTCGCAAAAGTTATGTGTTGTTGCGGTCCTATTGTTATTGCACCACCGTTTTCCCCAACTGCCACTTTTGTTGTTCCGCCGAACACAGATAGGATATATGCCTCTACCGAGGACCGGCCTGTCACAAAAATAACTTTACAGCCGATATTTTCAAGGTATCTCAAACTCTCTAGGGCGTGTAAGTGAATTATTCCTCCTCCATTCTCAGTTAATGTTCCGTCAATGTCTATTGCAAAGGCCTTGACAAAATCCAAGTCTGTATGTCATTCAAAATATTCCTGCTATATATAAAGTGGTCATTAAGCGCCGATATAACTCGCGGGAGACATAATCGCCAAAGCCCCAAAACCTATGGAATCACCCGATCGCCTGGATAGAAAATCGCTTGACAAACGCAAATTCGGCAAAAAGTTCGTGGGAGATTTACGCATAAAGTCTACCGTTATATATGGTAATTACTTAGATGACTGTTCACTGGGGGTCCGTCGCCCAGCTAGGACAGGGTGCTGATTTGTCTAAAATAGGAAGCAAGCATAAGCCTCCGAAGCCAGTTGTCGTGGGATCGAAGCCCACCGGACCCGCCTACTATATGGGTTCATATACTTATGGACATCATACCTCATTGTCATAAATAGGGATGCAAGCATAATCATTGCCTTCTAAGATATCCACAGTCATCGGAAATATCTCAGGAATCCCAAACGAAGCTAACAAAAAATGTATTTATAAGTTCTATGACTTCATGCATGAAAATGATACTTCTCAGAATTATCAAAGAGGAAATCTGATAGTAATCATTGCTTTTGCTAAGTTCCTTGGCGAATTAAGATTATCGGAAGTTCAAACGGTTGAACCGGTGATCACATTCTTAGATTCTCGGAAAAGAGATTTGGAGGCAGATCCAGACAAAATCTGGATAAGAACGTGGAATGACTAGCCAAAGCCTGAGAACCCTGTACCAACAAGCCTAGAAAATAATACGAATATCAAAGTTGTCCAGAGCTATTATG
>JBPCNB010000721.1:0-1899 GCA_051001675.1 Nitrososphaeraceae archaeon
TTAGAGACGGATCAATTTCAGTAGGTTGAGCACCCGTGTTAACTAGTTTTTTGTACGTTTCCGTAACATCATCTACTACAAATCCTAAGTGATTGACTCCTTCCCCCGCTCTATAGGGCACATTAAATCTAGACGTTTCAGGATACCAATTTAGCTCCAATTGCTGTCCAGAGTGCTCATCTCTAAGTTTGACCCAGACACCTGCTCCATAGTTGCTGAAATCTCTTCTAGATACTTCTTTTAGTCCTAGAAGCTGTGTATAGAACTTTAAGGATCTTTCCAAATCAGTGACTCTAATTCCAAAGTAATCCAACTTTATCATTCTAGTACCTAATTAGTACAAGATATAAAAAACAAACAAGGCATTACAAATTGTAATTCCCAACCAAAAATTGATTTATAGCCGTCTTTCATTTATACGACTTATAATTTTTTTCTGGTTATTAAATAGAATTCTCTATTTCTTGATACTATCTATCTCCTTTGCAAGAGCAATATCTCTTTTGGTTAAAGCATCAACATCAAATGACTTTAGAGAAAGTTTAATAGTCTTCCAATTAATTGTAATGATAGGATGATGATCAATTCTCTCAGCTATAATTGCAATTTCATTTACGAAATTAATGGCATTCATAAAACTTGGGAATTGAAATGATTTGATTAGCTTTCCGTCTTTCAGCTCCCATCTGTTGCTGCTATCTAATTCCTCTACTATAGCTTTTTCAATGTCCTCATTCGATAACATGTAATACCTACTGCCTTTGGATAACTTTTATTTTTTTCCATATCCATATTAAAAACTAATCAATGCGGCCATTAAGTAAGCACTAAGAGATTTTTGTCCATGCAGCCAAGTCCTCTAACTACTAAGGACATTTTAAATTTTCTTGAATCCATTTTCAAGCTAACTAAAACACCTCTACAAAACTATTTACTCAGTATGAAGGTAGACCGACATGCTCAAAAACAGACTTAATTTCTATCTTTATTCAATAACTGTTTCTATTATATAGTATAGTATAGTCTTTTAAGAAAAAATACGGGAGACAGATCCTCCCGTATACTAGTTTCCTACATATATAAGATATGATAAGTTAAACTAGACCGTAGTTATTCTAGTTGTCTCATGCGGTTGCAATCTATTCCAGAATGCACCTAAAATTAAACCTAAAAGTCCCCAGAATATACTCATGGTAAATGCACTTGTGATTCTGAACCCTTGAACCAAATCCATGGGTACACTTATTTTGTCTGGGTTAGGTGGTAAAATTAGAAATGCTCCAACTATTATCGCTGCATAGATTAGTGGAACTACAATAAGTCTATTCTTGTTGTTTGGTGCTAGACTCCTAATTTTCCTATATAGCAACGCCAGTCCCAAAGCACTAAATCCAGATATCGCAAGAAAGCCAATATACAAACTCTCTCTGTAATATATGGTCTCAGGATCTCCTACAGCCGGTGGATTCGCCGGATACTTTAATGCAGGAATTAAAAATAATACAAACCACATTATACCGGCCAGAACTAGGGCTTTCCTTATGTTACTATCTGATTGTGGTAATAACAAGGATCTGCAATATACAAACACTATTCCAAATAAGGCCCCAAATGACATACCCAATATAGTTCCAGCCACTATCTCTCCTCCCTTCTGCCATATACGATAATTCTGAAGTTCAACTGAATCAACGATTTCACCTTCTTTGATGGCGTTTTGTGTTTCAATTGAAATGGCTCTATCTATGTATGGTTCGACAAGGGCCTGGTTAATAATACCAAGAATTGTCCCTGCAATAGCACCTGACAGGAGTGTTATAATGACAAAAGCAATGGCCTTCAAACTATTCTTTTCCACCTATCGGGAGAATAAAATAATGCATTTATTTATCTTAATCC
>JBPCNB010000722.1:0-2960 GCA_051001675.1 Nitrososphaeraceae archaeon
TGAAGGACCAGAGTAGGTCGAACAAGTCCCTGGTTGGGGGGAAAAGGTTGTGAGAGGGAGTTTTGGTTTGTCGTTCTCGATACGAAACTACACTACACTTTATTATTCCAATTCTCCTTCAATTATCGGTATTACTGAAATCTGTTCCTTTGTCACTTTTAACTGCTGACTTGGACGTCTCGGCTTGACAGTTTAGATCTATCCCTATATCTTTTCTTATTATTTCTTATCCTTAGCTGAACCATCAGTTTATTTGGCATTATAACAACTAATAAGTTCCAAATTTCTTGTTAGTGGAATAATTCTCGTATTGTTCAAATTCCGATTGTGTGGAATTTATTTCAGCACTTTGACAGTATAGATTTTCAACGTGGATGAAAAAGAAAAAACGTGGGATACTATCAAACAATCAAGGAGAACTAATCTGTGCCCCACCCACAACTGTATCATCCGGTGTAAGATCGACTTTGGTTCCGCCTGCAATGACATTTGAAATGCGTGAATCCGGATCGCCTATTGATTCTTCTGAGACGACAAAGAATTCATAAAGATCGGGGTTCATCATAAACTGGTCGAAATTTAATCTGTTATTCAAAAATTGACCCAAGCTCAAATTGTTATAGGTATTAAAAATTGGATCAATAAGCCATCACTCAAAAACTTTTTCGTCTGGAGGGGAAATGTTCAACTCCGCACTAATATTTACTAAACCACCAGGTATGTCCTGCCCACCGTAGTCTTGGAATCCTATGTTCAGTGCACCTACCTTCTCTCCACCAAACCATACCGTATTATTGCCCTTTGTGATATCTAGATTAGGCTGAGCTTGGGCCATGTCTGCTGGAAATATCATAACAAATATTTGAGGTATGAAAATCATCACTATAGAAATACCAAACTGATTACTTATTCGTAACATATTCAAGATATTCACTTAGGAAGTATATAAAAAGATTTCAAGAAAATGAATGGAAATGCATACACATATTATTATTTTAAGATCCTAAATTTTTTAAGCCGTATGCTTATCGTATTACAAAAAACAAGAAGAGACGAATTGGGATGTGTATCGATTCAGTTGAAAATGTTAGTTGCACGCACCCGTTCAACATTGATAGACTCGTAATTTATCGAATTAAGGTCGATTGCTATTTACAATCAAGCAAAGATTCAATAATTCTTGTTGCTCCGATTAGAGGATATCTAATATTGTAAGATGAAAAAACTATATACCTTTTATGTCAAATAAGGCCGACGATGTCAAATTTTTCTGAAGATGATATCAGACATGCAGCTGAGGTACGAGAATGGATTATGAAACAAATTTCAGATAAACAAGAGCAAGTTGATAGAATGAGTACTATCCTTGGCCTTATTGACAATTTGTTGAAACAAAGTAGCTTTAAGCCTGCTTCAAGCATTCCATCCTCGTCATCATTACCATCTTCGGTTGGTCTCACATCACAGATATCCCAAAAGTCTACTACTGATCCTCAAATGGTATCAGGCTATTCACGAAATCAAAGGATTGGAATAACCGGTAATGGTTCTCCTTCTGCCATGACGGAGACTACTGCTTCTGCGGAGAGTCAGAAACAGCCTCGAGAGGACTCAAGTGAGGAAGGAGAAGTGCAACATAAGCCACTGAAACGTCTCAAAGATGACTTCCTTATAGCAAATGCTGAAATATCACAGAACTCAGTCGAAATCATCCCTGCAAAAGGAATTGCTCTTAATATTAATACCCCTCCTTTTAAGTCATTCTTTCTAAACAGGATTTTAGAAGGCATGAAAACAAAGGACGCAGAAAAGATATCTCAGAACCAGATCGATGAGTCAACCTCGCTAGACTATGATGTAAATGAAGATGATAATGGTATAATTAAAAGAATAGTAATAAATAATTACCGAGACAAAGAACGTCTAAACGAGATATTTAATACATCCACATGGGTTTTTACAAGGATGATAGAGAAAAGCAATAGAGCATGATATTACTGACATGGACAAAATAGCGGTCTTAGATTTTGGATCTCAATATAGTCACTTGATATGTAGACGTCTGCGCGAAATAAATGTGTACTGTGAGATTCTACCATACAACATCCCATTTTCAGAGCTAAAGAGTATAAATCCAAAAGGTATTATTTTTTCTGGTGGGCCTGCAAGCATTTACTCAGAGGAGTCGCCCCGACCAGATAGCAAGATTTTTGACGCAGGGATTCCAATTTTGGGAATTTGTTATGGGCACCAATTGATAGTAGATCACTTTGGTGGCAAAATCAAAAGAACAAATAGGAAAGAATATGGTCGAGCTGATCTAATTATTGACAACAAACACGACTTGTTCCGTAGTATGGAGGACGAAGTAATAAGATGTTGGATGAGCCATGGCGACGCGGCAGAGGCTATTCCACAGGAATTCAAAATTTTAGCGCATACACAGAATTCGTTTTCTGCTGCTATTGGGAACCAACAAAAGGGATTCTATGGACTCCAGTTTCATCCAGAAGTGGTCCATACTGAAAAAGGAATAGAGATTTTAAAGAATTTTTCTCAGAAAATTAGCAAAGCAAGGCCAGAATGGAGCATGGAGAGCTTTATAGAAACGGCAATAGCAAATATTCGAAAGGTAATTGGAGAAGAGAAAGTCCTTTGTGCGGTAAGTGGGGGAATTGATTCTACAACTGTGGCGGCATTGCTAAACAAGGCAATAGGAGATAAATTGCAATGCGTATTTGTTAATCATGGGCTTTTAAGACAAAATGAACAGCAAATAGTTGCGGGCCTTTTTAAATCCATGGGAATAGAAGTGATATATGTAGATGAAGAAAAACGATTTTTAGAAAAATTAAAGGGAGTACAGGATCCAGAAAAGAAGCGGATCATTATAGGCGAAGAATTTGCAAATGCGTTTGTCGAGGTAGCAAAGAAAAATGGTCCCTTTCATTGGCTTGCAC
>JBPCNB010000723.1:0-1719 GCA_051001675.1 Nitrososphaeraceae archaeon
TGAGTGAAAGAGTGAGGCACCTAACTATTATGACGCTTCGGAGTATTTTGAGAGAATACAGGTAAGCAAAGATCAAGGTATTGAAGTAACGGTGGATGATCCCCCAGTCTATCACTAAACGTCCTAAAATGTAAGTTGAAGGAACAACTTGAAAATACTTCGTTTGCTACTAAGGTTTATAGTCGCTGAGGATGTCCCGATACCTTGCATCCTTGTGACCAATATATCTCACATACTCACCGTATGTCATGTCTAATGAACACTTGGAACATTTTACGCTGCCGAAATCATCGCTTAGCTCAGCTGGGCCGGGGCAATCTGGACATTTTATCTTCATTTAGCTATCAGATAATAGTTAGACAAAACTATTATAATAAGAATCCTCCATTGGGCCTTTGAGCAATCACAAAGTAACCCTTATGGGTTGATCCACTAAGGGGAATCGGCAACTTCCGTAGTTGATACCAAGTTTATGGTCTTTGTCAAATAGCCTTAAGCTGCTTAACTACAGGCTGACGTGATTTACGAAACACCCGGAAACCACAAATACATTTAATTTCAGGAAGTCTGGATAGTTCTTCAATAGAAACGACTGTGCCACACCGCATGCATTCGTATGTCACACTTCCAAAGGACTGTGAATTTTCCATACCCCTTCTAGATGCTATCCAAATTTATTCTTTATTAGATTAGAGTATAACGATAAGCAAATAGTAACCTGATTTTTGCAATCAGAAATAGAGGAAGGTTGATCCTTCCGCCGAATTCATGATGATCTAATTTTTGTTATAAATATTGTAGTTGTTACCCTAGAGGCGATAGGTAAATATTCGAATATCCGGCTAATAGCTAATTCTTATTTTCTTCTACGCTTATTACGTCATAGATAGCAATATGATCTTCTAAATGCGACAGAAAAGAAAGTAGATTGCTTATTGAAACAACCGGAATACCCTCCGCAACATAGTTGGTGCAATTGTGCAGTGTTAGTATAACTGGCAGGGCACAACTAATATCAACTCGCTTTTCTGTTAGTAGTCTAGTTCTACGGATTTGGTTAACTGCTGCCCGGGATATCATGGTATAATTGGAATCCTTCCAGTGCTTGCAGTCAATTACAAGAGCAGAATTTGAAAATATGCCGATAACATCAATCTGAAATCGAGGCCTCGTGAAAGTGATATTTGTTTCAATCCTATAGCCTAATTCTTTCATAACGTTGGATGCAAATACCTCAAAATCTTTCCAATTTAGGACTCTTCCAATTTGCACTATATCACACCCTAGGCGAAGAGCCAATAGAGCCGTTTTCATTCTGTCAGTTTTCGAGAAGATTATGACATTGTCCTTCGATACAGTTCCTATTCTATTCTCAATGAGAAATCCAAGAAGTGATCTGGCTACATCCGAACTCCTAACGCCTGACAAGTATTTGAACTGGCTCAGAGTGCTTGACCCTGAAATTGCAGGTATTGCTTTTAACACTAGTTCTGGATGCAACAATGAAAATCAACAATCAGGTCTCTTAAATTATTATGACTTGCCGCTCGTCTTCTCGTCGGTCAAAATGGCCTTAAGATAACGGCTTATTTGGTCATCTTTTTCGTGCATCGTTAGCAGTTTCTTTATATCTTGAAATGTATCAGTATCGGTCATTAATCTATTAAGAAATAAAACTCTGATTTTGATATTCTTCCTGGTTCCCGCAAGGACATGCAT
>JBPCNB010000724.1:0-2476 GCA_051001675.1 Nitrososphaeraceae archaeon
GTATTACCAAGATCGTCCTGTTGAAGCAACTGGTTAGTCTTTCCTTTGGCAACACCAGCACCAGGATCGACAGCGCCCTTGGTGTCAGAGGCTAAGGCACGGGTTCGCTGCGGTGTTATCGCCAATGACGGTGTTGCTGCTACTAGTAGTGAAGTTAGCGCCGCTATTGCCAAACTTACTTTGATTTTGGTGTCTTTCTTATTTTTCATAGGTAGCAAAAGCATGATAGAATGTCTATATGTGAATTCAGATAGTTCATGCTATTATTTACTGTTATTGCATCTTACAGAACCAAAGAGTAGTACGTTTGAAGAGCTAAAATGTTTCTAGGAGAACAATAACAGAATTAGTATATTTTCGAAATCAGCGCTCCTTCTAAAGTTGATATTTGACCTCGGTGAGTTGGTGCATCGACTTATAAATCCTGAAGCACAAGACGAACAAAATGAAAGAAAGAGAGGAATTTAGAAAGAGGGTTTTAAGAAGAGAAAGATGAACTAGAATCTCAAGTAACTTTAGAAATGGATTATACCATAGGTATTATGCACATACTGGGTTCTGGTTTATAAAAATAGTTAGATCTAAAAAATAATGCCAAACTGTCCACGACTGAACCCAGCAAATAGATTGTAAGTCTGTGGACCAAAACTTGTTAGCACTTTTTGCAATTGCTCGCTAGGGTTCCCGTAAACATCAAATCTACTTATCCTAGCGACACTGAAAACCTTTGGAAGTATAGTTTGTGATGCAACGCCGTAATGTGGGCAATTACAGCCTCTGAATTTGCGTAAGTTTCATGTACAATACACTTTGTCTCATCTCTATTAAGATAAAACTGGTAATTTACTGTATCTGGCTCGTTGGCCTCCACCACTCTGCTCATATTTTGTATCAGTTTCTTATATTCTTCTATTTTTCCTTCTTCTATAGTAAATTCTGCTCTAAAATGTATCTGATTATACTCCATGCTGCCACTTCCTCCAAATTAGATGAGAAATAGTTAAGGATATTAATGATTAGCCACGGCGTTTGACGAGCCATTAGTGGAACCCGTTGGCCCTTGCGTTCTGGATAAATCCAGGGTGAAAGTGATAGCCTTATAATCTTGTGTATATTTATTCAGTCCCATGAATTCTTTGTATCGGAAAGGAAAACATAACTTAGCAATGATTACAATGATTGTATTATTCTCTACACTACTTGCTAGCATCAATCCTGAATCACCACTATTAAAACTACATTCAGCATTTGCACAACTATCAGGACAAGCGAGTATTAATGGAGGCAATGATACTAGTGCTCTAACACGACCTTTGCTTCCCTCTGATCAGCGTTTAGAAGGAATAGAAATGGCAGCAAATCAAACATTGGGTCCAAGTAGTACCAACGATTCAATACTATACAGCAATCCTAATCTTGGATTCTCACTAGAATTTCCATCAGATTGGCAAAAGGAAGAGAGTCTTACCTTCGTTTCGCCTCAAGGTGGGATCGGTAATAGGGCTCCAGAGGTCATAAGCATTACAACAGAAGTGCTACCCACCCCGGACTATAGTCTTGATAGGTATAGTGAAGCCGCTCTAGGCCAAGTAGAATCATTTCAGGATTTTAAGCTTCTGAATTCGACTTCAACTTCGCTTGCAGGATTACCAGCTCATATGATTGTATATTCATTTACAGACGAAGGGAACCAGACTCCGTTGCAAAATCTTCAAGCATGGACTATAAAAGATGGGATGGCATACGTAATTACGTATGGCGGAATCATTGAAGAGTTTGATAGTTCATTGCCGGCCTTGCAAAGTGTGCTGGACACAATTAGGCTCGAAGAAAGTCTCGAGGATAACACCAACTCACCATTGATACCAAATTATGGTTTTCCTTTTGCAGAGGACCAACAAGACTTGACCTTGCCTTCATCTTCCTCCGCATCAGCGATGGATTTTGATATGTTTATGAACAGTTTTGGTAATAGCATTTTCAATGGAAGTTCTATTTTCGGTGGACTAGCAACGAGTATGGTAAATGGTGTAAAAGTAAGTGGAATAGGTTTGGATAACAATGGAAGTCGATTATCTGTAACACTTAGCGGAATACCACCGGAGGTATTAGGAGGAAATAATACCACAAAGGGTAATACGACAGAAATGACTAATGCAGAATCTTCCGATTCGGTGTCTGTAATAGCCATGAGAGTTCCAATAAACATGGCAGATATTCTTTCCCTGGCGGCTGCTTCTTCTAGCGAAGACATGGGTAGTAATATGATGACAGGAGACACTGGCTTCAACAGAAGCAGCATCTTTCCTTCAGATAGTTTCAACCCATTTTCATTGTTAAGTGATTTGCAGATTGGAAGTAGTAGTATTACTAATGCTGATTGGTCAGTCCCTCAGACAGTTACAATGGATTTAGTTGGAGGGAATAATAATCAAGAACAGAAACAATCTTATTCAAACAACACATCGGCGGCAGA
>JBPCNB010000725.1:0-2929 GCA_051001675.1 Nitrososphaeraceae archaeon
CATAAATAGTGAATTTTTGTTTACAGATGAGGTCACGAATAAATTAAAAGGGATACCTGAAATTGTAGATATCTATATAGTACAAGGACTGTATAACATAATAGCGAAAGTTAAGTTAAATACTGAGGAGGAATTAAAAGAACTTGTTTCAGAACGTATCAGGAAAGTTGATAAAATTACAGGCACTGTAACAGTTATTATAGCAGAAGATAAACAGTAACAGAACTAAAGAAGGCTCACTGATTTTTTGGAATAAATATCCCAGATGCATTTGTTTATTTATTAACAGAGGCTATACTAAATCTAGTTAGAGGTATCAATGATGAATAATGATATAGAGGAGAAGAATAGTGTTGACTCTACAAATGAAAATGGTGACAATGAAGATTCAAGAGTTAAGCAACGTGATTCAGCCAGAACAAAAGATACTAGTGTTGTAGATATAACAAAGTCCGACAATATCTCAAGAGATATACTTGATATAACAGAAACTCCTGACGTTGCTATTTGGAATAAATCAGTTCAAAACAAAAGTAATGTTGCAAATATGGTAAAACACTCAAAAGAGAGAGAAAATGGGGAGGCACAGGCCATTGGGGTTGGGTTAAGAAAGATACGACGTAACTATGATGACAATAAGGACTCAACAATAATAGACCCAACTAATCAAAGAGAAATGAATGATGTAGTTAATTCTGGAGATACTCTAACTGACAAAGCATAACTATTACCAAACTACCTTAGTTCCAAAAAAATTATCAAGCTTTTAACAGGGCTTTCATAGGGATACTATACAATGAAAAACCATGGAAATTCGTTTTCTTGATTATTTTCAAATTTACCCTCATTGGTGGCGCTGAAATTGTTAAATCAAGTAGTGTACAGTATAATATCCCATGGTAATGGAGGCTGAAAACACCGATACCGAAGAAAGAAGAAGTGGATTTCCTGAAGTTCCTGACGAAGCAATAGTCAAACCTGAAGACGAAAGGCCTGCAAAAATGTCAAAAAGACCTGAAGAAGAGCTATCAGGGGATGAAAATAAACACGATGACGAAGGTATAGATGAAAGCACTGATATGGATGGAGACGGCAGTCCAGACTAAAGTCTATCGGCATTTTCATGCACGTCAATTAGTTAATATATTTCACGTGACCGATAAGGTTTATTGTCTGGTAGATAGAAATTCTTGTGCATGTTCAATTGTATTTCTTTCATTTTCTGATAATTTATTGCCAAGCATTTCTTTGAATTGTAGAGCATTGATTACCGCAGCTCCTCCATAATGGTTGTTAAAATAGGCTCTGAGAACTTTTGTTTGTTTTTTCACTTCTTCTACTTTTTTCACCCATGGTTTTAGTTCCTCTTTCGTATACAGGTAATTATACCAGTAATGTCCTTTTGTATATCTTCCATGAAATCTAATAAAGGAATGGTCTGCAGTAGTCACAGTAACATCAGATAGGAATTCCAGATTTTCTTTTGCAGGAGAATCTGTCATAACAGCTGCAATATTGTAATGTTTTAGCATATCCCATGGCCCTTCTGTTTTCCAAGATGGATGTCTAAACTCAACTCCATATTGGTAACCTGGAGGTAATTTATCAAGAAACTTCTCTATATTCTTAAAATCATTGACAGTAAAGCTAGGTGGGAGTTGTAATAGTATAGCTCCTAGTTTATTTGCATTTTTTAGAGGAGATATCTTGTCAAGAAATTCTTCAAAATCAGTTATCACACTTTTACTGACATCTAATCTTTTTTGATGAGTAATAATCTCTGGTACCTTAACTGAAAACTGGAATTTCTCTGGCGTAGCTCTAGCCATTCCAATGAAGGTGCCTTTAGTCATATGAGAATAGAATTTCTGATAAAATATAGAATCCATTTCTGCAGTTTCGAAGAACTGGGAATAAAATCGGAGTCTCTTGGTATCCTTGTCAGGATAGAATACTCCGACCCAACCTCCTTTATCAGAGGTATCGCCATAATTCCAGCCAGAACAGCCTAAAAGAAGCTCTCCCATTTCTATATTTCATATCAATATGTGTCTGTGTATTTTTCTTTTCCTCATTGTGTAACCTTTGTCTTGGCTATTTAGATAACAAATGACTATATTTGCCAGTTGAAACGACCTTCTTGGGTTGCCTTGGTTCAGCTACAAGCACTAGCAATCCAGCGAAGATACAGGCCTTACCAGAATGTGCCCAGTTAACACCTAAAAGCTAGGCCGAACTAACTATCTCTGATAGAATGCTCATTAGGACTAATGGTCAAATAGCGTATTAAAAAAGCATAATGAGTAGCTTGAGTGCTGACGTTTGGTGAATAATGTATGAAACATTCTATAGCATAAGGTCCATTGTCTCTTTGTGGTAAAAGTTCTACCTCATGTAATGAGAAATATCAATGAGTTTAACATACCAGCTGGAGATACACATGGTTATGAGATACTGTATTTTGGTGTAAACTTGATACTTATGTTTGATTATAGATTGTCGTTTGATATAAAAGTAATAAAGAATTCAGATCAAGGTAGTAACAATATAGAGGCTTTAATAATTAGTAGAAAAGATGTTTCAGCCTGGAAGAAAGGTAATGATAGTGGCAATAAGGATATGAGGTTATACTTTAGTAACAGTGGAGAGAGTATCAATGATATTTTTAAACCATCAGTAAGTGATGCATTTGCATTTATTTTAAACAATAAAGCTACTCCTGTCAATAATAGTTCAATGGCCAAAACAGTTGAAGTTACTCTTATTCATACTTGGCAACAGGAAATAAAAGAATCACAATTGAGGAATATGTAATAATAAATGATCAAAGATGGAGCATGCCATCTAAAACGACTACATATACTAGTGTATTGTATCCCACCGACTCTTTGTCAGAACTGCTTTGATTCTCAATTAACCCCGTCCACAG
>JBPCNB010000726.1:0-9026 GCA_051001675.1 Nitrososphaeraceae archaeon
CCTAAACCATCACCATCACTATTTTTTTGATCTGGATTGGAAGTAGAGGGACAGTTGTCTTGTGTCTCTTCTACTCCATCCTTATCGTAATCAGCCACCAACGAAGGACTAGGTGTTGGGGTAGGAGATGGAGTAGCAGTATGAGTAGGTGTGGGTGTTGGGTTAGGGGTAGGTGATTCTAGTTGCGGCTGCACAAAACAATCGGCATCAGCTTCATCTATTTGTCCATCACTATCAATATCTTGTCCATTATCGCAGATTTCAACAAGTTCCTGCAGGGTACGAGGTGATGGACTAGGCTCAGGAGTCAGACCTGAATCTGCACTAGATTCTGGTTCAATTTCTTTAGGTGTCTCTGTTGGTTCTGTATCAGAGTCAGATTGAGAATCATTATTGCCGTCTCCTCCTTGGCTTCCGCCTGAATTATCTTGATCTTCTCCCTGGTTGCTGTCCCTGCCTTCCCCTCCCCCATCTCCTTCACTTCCTGATGAGGCACTGACAGTTTGAATCATTGCACTGATGTCCAATGAAACTGTGTCCGTGTCAATTAATGAAAACCCAGTTAATACTAGGGTGGATGAAAAAACTGCTACAAGAAAAGTTGTTATTAAAACTCGGCTCTTTTTGTCCTTTTTAGACAAATTTACTCGATTATGGGATGGGTACTATAAATCATCTTTAGTAGTCCTGCCTTCTTTAATCATTACGAATCTTTCTCGTTGTATCAAAAAAGGTAAAGTAAGTTATATTCTATTAGCAGAAGAAACTAGCTGTTGGATGCACATTTTACCCTGACAGTTTTAAAGATGGTTTCAATTACTGAGATTACTCTTGGACCTAATAGGATGACTGAGCCACCAGAATATATCTTGCAGTACTTATTCTGGTATCAGCCCATTCTCAGTGAACCATTGCGATGAAGGGTGGAATTCATGGCCAAGATCAGGGTAGGTAACTAGAGAATGATCTGGATGGTTCATGTCGTCAGCCCCCCGAGCCAGTAATTAGCAAAATACCTGGATACGGTCCTTGACCGACCACAGGCAAAGTTAGTTGCGCATTTGTTTTTATTCCATTTCCTAGATCTATTACTAGATCTTTGTATTTTGTCATTGACAAATCTGGTTGTGCATTAGCGGTAGCTAGAATCGTCAGAGGAGTAGGATAAATAACTGGACTGAGTCTCGAATAAGAACATAGGATTATTACTGCTAGAAAGGCTGTCATTGTCCTCTTCCAATTCATACTGGTAGATGGTAATGTTGGTATTAGACTGTCAGAACGCTTAACAGAATAGCTACGCATAACGAGTTCGTGATTAGCAGTTATATAAGTGTGCTTTGCGTAGTATCTTCTTCTAGTCCTAAAACTACTCTTATATCGATTGCGATGTTCAGGCAAAACCACAATCACACTTCCCATCTAGTGTTAATATTCTCTTCACAAAAAATGCACCGAATAAAAGTTAGCCGTTGTTACTACCGAAGAGATAGACCAAGAATTTGTTCATATTGATTGTACCCCCATTAGTTCCGTTCTTTTTAACGCTGCATTTCTTGATAGAACATTTCTTTTAAATGGTCGATCGTAAAGTTTTGTTTGCAATAACTTGCCATCATCGATATCATCTGTTATTTCGAGACGCTTCTCAAAGACTGATATGAGCGGCATTTCATATTCACCATTGCAATCAGCAAATGAAACTATCACAAACCTATTTTTTGAAAGTCTTCTTAGTGAACTTGATATTTCATTTATGAGGTGTTTTGCATCTGCTTTGTCAATGTGAGGATCAGACACAAACAAATGAAGTAGGCCATAAATCACTATTATCTTATTTCTTGATGAAAATCGCTGAATGATTTTTGGCAGCTCCTCGACTATTAAATGAGCCAGCTGATAGATTGTAGACATCCTGCTTACAACTATATTTTGTAAAGCTTTCTTTACCTCTAATCCATACTGTCGAGCAAACCTTACAAACTGATATACATTTGTACAGTTACCTGCATCTATAGCTATGATCTTTGTATAGCCTTGTTCAATACCTCCATGCCTTCTAGGCAATAGAGAACGAACGCATAATCTATCAATCAAAAGCTGAGTATATTTTTGCTCACCAATAATACAAAGGCTTCCACAACTATTCAGCGTCAGCAGCGAATCTATCTTCTTTATATCGAAAGTGAGTCTAGTATTATTTTCTTCGATTTGTTGAAAAGCCGTTTGAAACTCTTGATAAATCTTCAACTGTTTTATGGCTGGCCTGACTGGCTTGCTGTAGTAAAGAGAGACTTCTATTTTGTAGAGTGTCGAGAAGTAAAGCTCCGCAAACAGGACATTACCCTTTTAACTGCTCTTTTTGAATTCCCCCGGAGGTATTCTCCTTTAGTATCTTTCCGCATCTAGAGCAATAGTACTGAAGCAGCGGTTCGATCCTCATATGGGGAACAGTTGGGGGTACGGTATATTACCTAATAAGTGTTGTATCCGATTGTCGTTAAGCTCCTAGTGAAAAGCTCTACTAGAAGAGCTCTACCTGAAAAATGATTCTAGCTAAAGCTACACCTTTTTCTTCCAAAGTTGATATAAAAGCTGAAGACCAATTTCATTGTTGAGCATAAAAGCTCATGGGGATGGCGGCAATGGCTGCTAGAAGCATATGGAAGGGGAGTATATCGTTTGGGCTAGTGAATATTCCGATTCAGGTTTTTTCAGCTACCCAAAAAGAAGATTATACTTCATTTAACCAGTTATGTGAAAAAGGTCACAAAATAAAATACAAGAAGTGGTGTCCTGTAGAAGAAAGAGAAGTTCAATGGTCTGAAATCAAAAAAGGATACGAGATTGCAAAAAATCAGTACGTAGTAATTGAAAAGGAAGACATAGAGAAAATCAAATTAAAAACTACTAACACAGTAGAGGTTAAAGAGTTCATAGCTTCCGAAGATTTTGACCCTATCTTTATTGAAAAGAATTACTATGTGGGGCCAGACCCAGGAAAGAAGAAAAGCGAAACATCGTCCAAGGCTTATTCTTTATTTGTCAAGATATTAAATGAAACTAAAAAAATAGCAATAGGCAAGGTTGTTCTAAGAGACAAAGAGCAACGAGTAGCATTAAGAGCATACCAAAGAGGTCTCGTCATGCATCAACTAAAGTATCTGGATGAGATAAGACCGATGGACGAGATTGGTGGGTTAGATAGTTCCCAGAATATCGATGCCAAGGAATTATCATTAGGAAAGTCATTGGTAGAGAACCTCACAACTGAAAAGTTTGACCCAGGCCAATATTCAGATGCATATGCCAAAGAACTGGAGAAACTAATAGAAGCAAAATCGAAAGGACAAGAGGTTACCTCTGGGAATGAGGAAGAAAGGGCTGAAGAAACTACAGACATTCTTGAGGCTTTGAAAGCTAGTCTTAAAATAAAAAGTAAGCCAACACCACCCTCGGCAGCAGCTAAATCTAAAAGGAAGATGGATATGGCGGTGAATAAATAAAGGTATGCAATCGTCTTCTTCTCTACCAAGCGAGGAGCAAGCGAAACTCCTAACCCCACACGAATACATCAGGAATACCGTATATCTCCGCTATCAAGATTGCATATCTTGTAAAAATAGAACCGAATTTACCTGTGTAAAATGTGGTTATTGTTATAGCTGCCACTGGAAGAAAGAACAAGTCGAAGAGATCGAGTTAAGGAATAATCTAAAGGATTTCTACTTATCATTACCAAAGGCAAGTATTGACGCAAAGGAGGAAGATAACAACGACCATGCAAAGTCCAAACAGAGAGTGAAGAACAAGCAGAGCATGAAAAATGGGGAACAATAGACGTATTGGGCAACCCAGCTGAGCCAATATGCACGTACTATCGATGTCGTCACAAGTTTTCAGCGCACGGTCTAGGTAGCCATGGCTGCAAATGCAAGCACCCCACAAACAAGACTATGGGAATGACTTTAAGGGTTCTATAATTTTTTTGATGATGGCTAGATGGAGCTAGGTGTGTCATTGAGGACTAATGGCTTTGTCTTATTAATACCTCCTCTACAGATAGTGAAATCTGATCTGGTTTATGGATAGAAGCCTACCTACTATATTGTATTTCAAGTACACAGTTAGACGCTTGTGATTATGCTTAATTATTCTTTTCTCTATCCCTCTTCTGAGAGTTGGCTTTCTTGTCTGTATAAGATGGCATAACCACCAACCCTATTATCATAACAATAGCTAAAGTTATTGCCATGAAAGCAATATCTATCATAGCTCGTATGATTAAGCTAGGTTTCTTATAAAACTGCCAGGGGATTTGCTATTATAGTCACCATTTCACGGTAAAACTATGTAAATGACAACAAAATAGGACGTTATTAAAAATCTTTACAAAGCCTAGATTTTGAGTCTGCACAACAATACATTAAAAGAATAATCATGCCATTACAATCAAGGTTCCTTATCGTAAAAATGCAAGCCTATACATACGAATAGTTCTATGAAATCGCAGTAAGGCTTCTCTACATCAAGGTTGAAATTCTTAGAAACCTATCAAACATCATGGCAGCCTTCGTCCTAGTGCATGGCACAGGACACGTTTTATTGCAGATTTCACTGTCAACTCAAATGCTCTTAGTTGAAATCAAATAATTATTCTCATCCATCTGAGCAGAAATTCTACATTGTCATCCGGGACTCTTTCGTAATAATTGCTAGCCATCTGATTAACACAAGACATCAAAAACAGCTTTTAAGAAATGGGCATAGTACATGATATGGCTAAAAATGTCAAAAAAAATGGAATATTCAAAATACGATACTTTATTGAAGCAGGCGAGGGGGTCTGCGATATATTGGATTCCGCAACTCTGTTTGGCATTGAAAGAAGAAAACTCCAATATCTCCAACGAAGACATTAGAGACAGAGTAATGAAGGATTGCATTTCTATTTGGCAGAAAGATACCATAAGGAATGCACTTCCTGATGAATACAAGTATAAACAAAAGCAAGAGGCATCTAGGATATCTCATAAGAATCGAAACAAGTCAGGTGAGTCTACAGTATTTGCTGAACCAAGTACACATGCAGGATTAAATCCTGCAGAAACTTTCTCCTCTGAGCCAACGGAGCAGAAATCACGGACTTTTGATATATCAGAAACAGAAGTAATTTCCCAATTAAGAATCAGCTGGATAGCAAAGACTGGAAATTAAAAGAAGTGATACACGAAAATACAATGCTACGACACTATAAAAAGATACCTAGTGAAGATATGATAAGAGGTTACAATGCCAGGGGTTAGTAAAATCAATTATGTAATAAGCAAAGCGGTTAAAGAAAAATAGATAACGAAGGGCAAATCTATCTGAGTTATTATTGCTGATAAAGATAATTACCTGACGGCGGTATTGCTTAGTATTGACTTTTTTAAAAGAAAGGCGTTTGTAACATTAGACAAGAAAGCACTAAATAGCCTAGAAGCTGACTGATTAATGAAGATCTAACCAGCTTCAGCCCTGTCCATACGTAGCGCCAGCTTAAGTCTTCAGACAGTTCCTTTACAGATATTCTTTTTACACAAAATAATTATAGTGACCTACTCATATTGACACCACTTTCATCTTTTTATGTCTTCAAGAAATTGGTTCGGAGTGTTGTAAACCTATACCACCTAAATTCTACTACTTTATATGTCTTTTTTGAAGTAGCTTTGTCCCTTATTTAAAAATGGTCACTAAGCTAACGGTAGCCACCACATAGACAGGAAAAGCTGGGGGGTTAAGTAGGAGTCCTTGGATGCTGATCAATGCCAATTCGAATTCCAAATAGCGGGTCATAAACTGTCAAAGTTAATTTTTGCATAGTCTTCTTCATCTTTCTCCTTATTCTCATCCTGTTCAACTTCACAAGCACAAAGTCCAAGCTCCGGGAATTCACTTATCTCAATTCTAAGTTCTTTTTGAACTCTTTGGATGACACTGGCGTATAATTTCATATCAGAATAATTTTCTAATCTCTTAGCTTTCCTAAATCCGACCCACGCTTTATCTAGACATCCACATCCTTAACCCATAGTATACCCTGAATCCAGTACTCTGTCCTTATCATATATCGCATCGTTATTTTCTGTAGCAAAATTGTAATATTTTCTGTATCCACGAATTGTATTTCTTTTTCTTAGACGAGTCCTTGGACGCCTGCTGCCAAAACCATCATGAATTCTCATTAGTTGTTGGCTCCCTGTCATTGTGTGGTTCTTGTTGTACTGCCTTCAGGATGTCTGCAAGGCTAAATAAATCAAGATCTAAATGCCTTTCAAACTTCTGTATCCCTTCGGCATAATAATTCATTTTTTCATGATTTCCTTCTCGGTGAGCAATTCTAAATCCAATCCAAGCTCTTTTCAGGCTGCGATAGGTTCTTTTCTCAGCAAATTCCAGCGGCCTCCAATATTTCAATCCCGCATCCGGAAAAAGTAGGTTCTTTTTATTTTTAAGCCTTCAAGTACGTCACATGCTGCTCTAAGTTTCCAATAAGTCGCAGATAATCAAGAAATATCTTCAGCGTGCGTGGATATTGCCGACTAGACTCTGGAGCCTTTAGAGCATATGTGAATACAGTCATAGTATCTTCTTATGACTTTGGTTCTGCTGTTCATGTATTGTAGTGGTGGTCGTTGATGTCATCTTGTCTCTCGTCATCTACTATAGAAAGTAGGCATAAATAAAGGGACAAGATTAACGCGGGCTCGGAGGTATCCGCGTCGATATCAGTGCTAAAAGTAGGTTCCAAATATAAATACACGTGATTATGTTTTAAAGTTTTCTAAACCTGGAATGTACCGTTATTAGTTATCCCCCTGAAATGTTGTGAACTGTTACTGACAACGGTTTTCCTGTATTTATCTTTGAGCCTGTATGAATATATTAAACATATGAAAATATATTATTGAAGAAAAGGAGTCTCCTCAGGTTATGAGTAGTAAAGGTCAGGAAGAGTTGAACTGGTCAGAATGGCTTGATTTTGACAAGCCTACAGTTGAGAATATCCCGGAAGAAGCGGGAGTTTACAAGATGCATACTAGCATGAAGATATTCTATGTAGGAAGTAATATGCAAAACATAAGACAATCCCTGCTTCATTGTTTATCAGATCCCTGTATAAGTAAGGCTACACGATTCAGTTATGCTCTGACAGACTCGGCAGATAAAGTAAAGGAGCATCTCCTTAATGAATTTCGTAGCAAACATAATGGCAAGCTGCCTATGTGTATGGAATAGGGGGACCCACATGAATTGACCCTCTACGGTATCGCTTTATCTTACACCGCCAGTTCTTTTTTTGCAGGTTTTCAGTTGACTTCCTTTGCATCATCAAATATTCTTCTTAATCTCATGCACTCCTTTAACCACAAGCCCTAAAGAATCCAATGTTCTTCACCAGAGCAGCAGCTTCTAGTCGATATGCATGGCAGAACATCTGAACCAATATGTAGTTTTAATGGCTGCGATCACAAGTTTTCAGTTCATGGTATTGGTATACTATAGACGTCACAGAGACTGAACGCAGTTGTTATGACTTTCCCTTCATCGGTTGGCTGAGTCCCTGCGGTTCTCTACTAACTACTAACTACCATATTTTCCACCAGTTTGTAGCATTAGCATAAGCAAAGCCGTAGGAAGCCCTAGACTCAACTGCCAGATCCGAATCATAAGTTGAGTCTCCCGCTGTCTGTATCGTTTGTTTTGCTTGATTAAAACCAAATGCTATAAAGATCACATAGATCAATAACACTATCGCTAAATATTCTGTCGACTAGCTTAGGCATAATACGCAAGCCCGCAGGGAACACTTGTCTGCCATCCTTCTCCCCCTGCGGTTTGCTTCAATCCTATTTATTTTATAAGATAACTAACTCGGAGAGTAGTCTCACATTCTACCAAGAAGGTCTCGGCCAAGGGACAAAGCAATCATTCCAAGAGCATTTAGCTTCGTGTGAGATTTGTCGGACATTGTACAGAACAAACTGCACGAGCGAATAAAGTATTGAGATTAAACAGCTAGAGTTGTATAGCAGGACCCAGGTTGTTTCAAAGTCTGCTGTAAACTCTGTCTGGTCCCTTGCTTGTAATGTGTAAGGGTACGCATCACCGTTAGAGTCTATTCTCTGAATTACGAAGATAGGATGTTATCATATAGTTAGTTAGGTCCTGAATATGGTAAAGTAGAACCGTCAGAAGGTTTCTTTAGTATTTGTGAATCGCTACACGAGTAGTCTTCACTATTTTCAGCATCATCCACACGTATATGACCATCCACTACAAACAATATTTTGTTCTGTTCTGTTTTCGCTTGTAGGTAATGTGCCTGTTGGAGGTGTAGTGATGGGTTCACAAGTACCAGACGGACTCCGCTCATATCCAACAGGACAGCGTCCTGGTGTTGGTATTATTATCTGTCCATCAACATGCTTCATACTGTAAGGCAGAGTTATAGTAAATACCGCCGTCAATACTGTCGCTGCTAATATTGCAACTATTGCAATACTTTTTTGGTTCATTACTCAATATCTATAATCTGTTTTCATTTCTGGATTAGGAAAGTTAAATAGCTTCTCCTTAGAGTGAATCAGAGTACAGAGCCTGTGAGACTAGAAAAGACATAGTAAATAGTCTATATGAAATGTACTTTAGAATACTCCGTTGGTAGTTGTTTCTTCTTCAAAGTTCTCTATCGTTCGTCTAGCTTTTGTATGGTGTTTAGCTGTTCTGACTTTCTTTCAACGTACTTCAAAGCAAAGCCACGCCATGAACCTCGGCATAAACTCTGTAATACCAAGACCGGTCGCTTTCTTAACCCATAGATGCTTAGGCTTGAAAGGATGCGCTAGAGTACCAGAAGGGTTGCTATTGAGGTATCCGGGTTCGATTAGTGCTTTGTATAATAGCCCTTCATAATCAAACATAGGTAAGCGTTTACCGTCTTTCTTGGGTAGGCCTATAATGTGGCTAAAGCAACAACG
>JBPCNB010000727.1:0-5384 GCA_051001675.1 Nitrososphaeraceae archaeon
TCACTGCATGTAACTTCTACAAAGCAGTATTCTATTCCATTTCTCATATATGAGATGTCATTTGATATTTTGGTGATTCGACAACCTACTACAATATTTTTGATTTCGTCACTAATCTTTCCATCTGGTGTTCCTAAATGAAGTAGTTGCTGCAATGCTTCAATACTACTTTTGTAACAGGACATGGCCAGCAACCTTTTTTATCATTGTTTTTTTTGACCTTCTTTTCTCATATAGTCTCCAAGCTAACTCCATAGAACCAAGCATCGGGAGGAAACCTAATGCTACCCAAGCAACAGATTGTAAAACTTCCATATAACTTGATATTCATCTTTAGCAGATTAACTTCTCTTATTTCGTGATATTATGTATAAAATAAGATTATGATTAGAATGTCGCTACTATTATAAATCATAAATTTGCATCAAAAGACACAGTCATTATTATTATATTTCATAATCAAAAGCGATGTAGTAATTAAGAGGCTTTGAACAGATATCATCTGATAGAATAACAGTTTATGGGACTCATTGCTCACAATTTATACAACTTATATATTTAAAATAAAGATTAGACTACGAAACTCAGCTAGAGTTGATTAGCAGTACAGTAAGATGAGGTACACGTCATTTATACTCACAAAATAGAAACAAACAAGTCATCTCTTAAAGATCTTTATTTCAGTCTGAAGATACAATCCCATTCTGACACAACACCATACAAAATAATAGATATCGGATCACAGCCCTGTCGGACCATAGCATTTTGAGCATTAGTAACGCCAGTATGCCACATAAGATATCCGACGATACCTCCAACAATGGCCAAAAGAATCAATATTGCTGCTATCCTTCCAGCGATATTCTCCTTTCGTTTAGAAGGACTATTGAATTCCGCCATTCCTATCGTTATATATACCGTATACGAGTTATAACATTTAGAAACATTCGGTGAACTAAGGTAATAGTTGTTTAATTATGAAGATTGCTCCTAAAAAGGAAAACGTACGGCCTAAGCTCTTCTAGTGAGTGTACATAGAGTTTGACATTCAATGGCCTACAAAAGTTAGTCCCATCATCACAATCAGATCCGGATCAAGATAGACAAAGGGGAGGCAGAATATTACAGTTGATCATAACATCGATGTTAATGTTTGGATATCAAGAATTATTGGGTTTTAGACCAATATCACAGTATTATTAGAAAATGATCTTTTTTGTCAACCTGTTAATCACCATGAGCTTTTCTGTATTATTCTTACTGTAGTATTTGCCTATCATGGACAAGGCAAGTTTACTTGCAATTTAAACCTTTTACCCCCAGAACAAATCGTGAAATTCCTATTCGACAGGGGAGATTAAACTTACCGGAATGGAGTTAGAATACTATAGCAAGAAGAATTATCAGGCAAGCATTGCTTAAAATATACCTTTTTGTATTGTTAACGCTAGGTAAAAGAAAATTTACAATCTAATCAGCTTTCGTAATAACTAACTTGCCACTTTCAATTCTTGCAATCAAATTCTCACCTGCTTTGAATGGGAATAAGCTATCTTCTACGAAAGCTTTTTCCAAGAATATTGAATGTCTATAAGTCGGTTTACCAGTTACAGATTTTGCTTCGACTTTATACAATTTTGTCCTAGTATAGGAAGCCACCCTTATGTCTCGAAACGGACATATATAAGTATATACCTTACACCATAACCATACGTAAGCGCTTGTATATGCATATAAATAAGATAACGTATATACTTATGTATCGACATAAAATGTTGCTTTTGAAGCTTGTTAGAACATGCACAGAGGTATTATTAAAAAGTGTTAGCAAAGATTATTCACGATGACCTGAATGCAGGAGGAGGTAGCGAACGTCTCGCCATAACGACGCTAGAACTGCTAAATGAAATGGGCTTTGAAGTCGATGTTCAGACATGCGAAGCACTAGATGTTAAAAAATTAGAGAGTAATTTTGGGCGGTTGTATATTAAAATACGAAAAACAAAGGAATTAAATTTACTTTCTCTTCTTAAATCAAAGGAAAATGCTGAACGTGGATCAGACGATTGCCACTATGATTTGATTATAAACACACATGGTGACTTATTACCATATGTCTCTGTAAATAATAACCAATCACTATTCCACAATAGTGCCGTTAATGACAATCCAGATATGAGAAAAACAATAATGATTACATATTGTCATTATCCTTTAGTCCCTTACTACGTCAAGAATGGAGTATATAGGAGATTCTTACGCAAGTTCATAGGGGCAAATGAAGCAAAAGGTTCCAATAGCGATGATGCAACGATAGAAAAATTGCTTTCAAATGCTCGTGCATTATATGATTTGACAATTACCAATACTGTGATACTTACCAATTCTGAGTACAGCAAGAAATCTATAAAAAAGCTATACGATAAAACAGAACCAATAGTTCTCAACCCTCCTGTAGATGTAAGCACATTTCGAAAATTATTACTTTCCTCAAAAGCAAATGAACGGGAAGACATAATACTTGTAGTTTCACGGTTCAGCGCTGATAAACAAGTTGAAAATGCCATTGAAGTAGCAAAAATTCTACATAATAAAAAAGTAGACGCTAAGATGATAATAGTTGGAAATGTCTCCAGAAGCGATATGGATTATCTCCAACTTTTAAGGAGTATGATATTTGATAATGACCTAAACACATATGTAAAGTTAGAGGTCGGTGCTAGTTTTCGACAATTACTCCATCTTATGAGCAAATCAAAAGTTTATCTTCATCCTTTAGCAGGCGAGCCATTCGGAATATCTGTTGCTGAAGCTATGGCGGCAGGCTTGATTCCAGTGGTACCCCATGTCGGTGGAAATTCTGAATTCGTTCCGCAAAAATATCATTATGGCAAACTAGAAGAAGCTTCAGAAATTATTAGAAATGCATTATTGTCATGTTTCAACGATACCTATAATAGCAATATAGGGAACAAAACGACCGCGACCTCTACTATTGCCAATATATCAGAAAATGAATTAAGACAAAACCTAAGTAATTTGGTACTGAAATTCTCCACAGATAACTTCAAGAATAGCTTAAAAAGGATAATTGACACATTGATGAGGGTAAAAGACACGCACGTCCCAATTGTCAACCATCATAAAATCAAAATATGAAGTTCTTTTTTTGCTTATATTAGAATGTTAGATTTTGTAAACTGACTTAGTTGGGGATTACTACTAATAATCTTGCTTTATACAGTAATGAATGAGAAAACCAAGATTTATTGATTTAAATATTAATAATAGTGACCAAAATAGGTCTCGTTCTATTCTCCGTATCATCGACAGCGTTGAAACTACAGAAGTGCAGCCAGTACCAAAGGAATACAAACACATTTGTATATGTAGTTGGCAGTAAAGGCATGTTTGGGGCTAATAATCAAGTACATAGAGGACAGATGGTTGTATTTGAAAAGGACGTAGAGCATGTAGTAATTGAGGGATCCAAAGAAGAAAGAGAAAAGCCCATTTGACGGATTACATATTGGAGGTCTATCATTAATGAACCAATAGCAGATTATTGTCTGTTTGTAATGAATACCAAGGAGGAAGTCTATCAAGCACTATAGGATTATGGTATGGTCTGATAGGGACTATTAGGCCTTAATTCACATGATCTAAATAATTATTATTAATCTGCAAGCCGTCATAACTTACATGGCAAAGATTGCAGTTATAGTTGGGTCTGTTAGACATGGTAGACAAGGCATCAATGTAGCTCGTTGGATAGAAAAGAAACTAAAAGATCGTAACCACGTAGTATTTTTTATAGATCCTCTTGAGCTAGATTTGCCTCTGCTTGATAGAATGTATAAAGAAATTACTAATCCTTCGGAAAGAATAATAGATCTCAGAAACAAAATCAATGAAGCAGAAGGGTACATTCCAGTTACTCCTGAGTATAACCACAGTACATCTAGTGCGTTGAAAAACACTTTAGACTACTTTTTAGAAGAATATTACTTCAAACCTTCAGCCATTGTTTCTTATTCCCCTGGAATGTTTGGAGGTGTGAATGCTGCGCAACAGCTAAGGCTAATATTTGCAGAACTGGGAGCTTCATCGATACCTTCATCATTTGTTATACCAAGGGTCCATAAGGTTTTCGATCAAAATGCCAATTTACTAGATGATGCATACGACAAAAGAATCATAAAGTTTCTTGAAGAGTTTGAATGGTATATTGAAGCTCTCAAAAATCAGAGAGCAAAAGGTACTCCATATTAAGAAACAATAAACGATCGGGATACAATAGAAAATCTGTCTTATACCCGTCAAATAGATGGACCTTACAAATTTGGAGAATGTGCGACGTCTTCCAAATCTCACAAATATATCAGAAGGATTGGGAGGACGCTGAGTAAATAAAATTTGTTAGACCCAGATTGTTGTAGCTTCAAAGTATTAGTTATACCATACTAGCATATATCCATAAAAGTATGCGGATATTGTTCCGGCAGTTTTTATTTCTAGGCTTTTTAATCTAACCAATAAATGGTCTAGTGTTTCGTTGGGTCAGCAGAAAAAGAACCCTCCCCTCTGCATGTGGATGAGGTATTCATTTTCCCATATACATATGTTTTAATGCGAGAACCTATTGAATAAGAGCCAAAACAAAGCAAGAAAGCATTTCGCTTACCGTATAAATTTCAGTAAGATAGACCCAAATTAGGGCTCTTCATACAGCACTGTCCTAAGGGGAAATAAAAACTTAAAATCAACCACGGTCTTCTTCAATTTTTTTGTTTTCATCTTTAATGGTTCTCTTATTTGTTACCTTTGGTGTTGAGTCTGTTGAAAAAACATACCTTATGCCTTGAGACTTCATTTCGTTAGTTAGGATGGCGTTGAAGCGTCCCACATCTTGTCTTACCTCCTCTTCTGTGTGCTTGTTAGTTGTTGCCACAACGTATTGAAAAGTGTCATCCTGATAACGGTGAATCTCATAGAAGTTTAACATATTGAGTTTTCTCTGATCACGCTATTTTGTGATATATTAAAATGCATAGTTAGAAATTTTTGAGTTCGACTGCAACTTGTCCTACTGTTGTCCATAACTTTGTGGCGTTGAAGGTTCAACAATAAAATCATAATCAAAACATCTGAATAGTATTATGCCTTGATATTATTGAGGTGAAGGCTAAATCAGGCTCGGAAAGCTAAATCAACATAAAAGATATATCTCTGATCTAGATTTACACAACATCATGCAATAATATATTAAGCTCTTACATAATTTTTTTTAATACACATTTAAAATAACCCTCTACAAACCATAATATGTTATAATGGTATTTGGAGATAGCAAAAAATGGAATAATAATGCTCAAAGTGAAAGT
>JBPCNB010000728.1:0-1560 GCA_051001675.1 Nitrososphaeraceae archaeon
GATTATTCGCTATTTCAGGGGGCAAACCAGGCTTCAATTGTTGTAATGTTTTCAAATCCTTCAAGAGATTCAGGATGTAGTTTGATCCATCCTGATCCTATTGAGGCAGATACAAGCGATTTTATTTCCTCTGTAGTGATTGAAATATTATTTAGAGATTTGTTTACAACATCGGATTGCAATTTTATAAACTCAGGTGGTTTGGGTGTATGATCTTTTCCGCCACATGATGAACCAACAAGTATAAGACTGTTGACCTTATCTGGATACATCATTGTAAGTTGTTGGGCTAAATATGATCCAAGAGAATATCCCATAACATCTGCTTTTGGTATTTTCAGAGCATCCATCAAACCAGCCGTATCGTTTGCTAGTTGCTGATAAGTGTATGGTTTAGAACCCGCTGTTGTATTTGCAATTCCACGTTGATCAAACACAATCACTGTGTGATTTGAAGAAATACCTTTTAGAAGGGATGGGTCCCAGGCATCCATTCCATCAGAAGCGCCATTGAAAAGTAAAATTGGTTCACCTTTGCCAAACATCTTGTACGCAACATCAATATCTCCGACACGAACTTTTTCTAATGGGATATCTTGCATATTTACCGAATTCGTAGTATTGGAATTCATTTGGTCTTGATCTGACTGACTATACGCAATCTTGGGAGTGCCAAAATAGCCATCGATACCAATTAATGAACTAGCGATAATAAGCATGGGAGCGGCAGTAATAAGGATTAAATGATCTTTCCGAATATATCTGTGATTCGGCATGATTGCTAATAACCTGGTAATTATTTAAGGAGTATTGTGCTGGGAGGCCAAAAGGACAGAAAGAAGATTTGCCTTGCAAATGTTTTCATTTGATAAAATTCCCCTGCTTAAGAAAGTGGACTACATACACTAGCGTATTGCATCCCACCGTCTCCTTACCTGAACTACTGGAATCACGACCGACCCAAGTTCAGAGTCCAAAGTGAAAGAGTAATGAACATAGTAATAATTCTAATTATTGAATAACTAGGTGTGGTAAGTGTATATTAATTGCAATAAGAATTGGTGCTGATAAGTCTAAAAAGCCTTTGATTTGTTCTACATTATACTGAGTATACTTGATGTTTGATGGTATCAAACATACTACCATGGAAATGTTTGAATCCGCAGCATATATTGCATTGGGTTTTATTCCGACACTAGGTCTATTAGAAATAGCATATAGAACGGGAATGAAAATAAGAAGAAGAAAAAGAGGAATAGCAGGAAGGGGCATGATATCAACAACAAAGTCATATTGCCAATTGTTTTCAGGAAGTAAATAATGGATAAATCAAACGTATCCATCAGAAAATTTTTCAGTAAACAGACCTTAGCAGGAATATCATCACATATTGCAGCTAAGAAACTAATCTTCAGACATCCTAAGCTTCGACTAAACATTAGTGTTAAGAGGATGATGATTGAACTTTTAGCATATAATGGAACTTTTGGGATACCACCATATACAGGAGTCGGCCTTGAGATGTACTTCTATTGTAATTACAGAGATGAATATGAGTAG
>JBPCNB010000729.1:0-2424 GCA_051001675.1 Nitrososphaeraceae archaeon
AATGGTCTTACTCCATCAGAGATGTTTCTGAGAAGATTAATTACAGCCATCATACATACTAGGACTAAGCAGCAAGTGTAACCCATGTAGGTAATCAAAAATGTAACCGATCTGTGTAAGTACAACAGCTAGTTTCTCCTTGTTTGTCTGGACAAACTTGATACCGTTACTTATTTCAACTCAACTAATCCCATATTTTATTATACATTACCCATCTTTGCCTATTCCCAACTTCGGAATCTTAGGAATGCGAGCAACAAATATTGCAAAAACTACAGCAACTATTCCTAAGAAAAAGAAACCGAATCCAAATGCCATTCCAATAGAACATGAAAACCATATACTTGCTGCTGTAGTCAAATTTGTAACTCTCTTGGTCTCTTCGCTTCTTAGAATCAATCCAGCACCAAGGAATCCAATTCCTGTTATAATCTGAGCAGCAATTCTTTATGTAGAATTCGGATCAACATGCACAGACAGATATGAAAAATCATGGAACCTCCAATGACAAAGCAATGAGTACTTATGCCAGCAGGTTTACCTTCAGATTCTCTTTCAAGACCTATCAGAAAACCAGCTAGGAATGATAAACCCATCCCAACTAAAAAATGAGCTGTTAAGCCCTGTAGAGGATCTATCTCTTCAAGCAATATGCAAAATATTATAGATATAATTAAAAAAGGTTGACTGAAAATCGTATGTAGCATATTATGAAGACTCTATTTATCCTTCGACATGCTAAGTCTAGCTGGAAAGACTTAGGCGTCCCAGATCATGACAGACCACTCAACAAGCGTGGCAGGCATGATGCGCCTCTCATGGGAAAGCTACTTAGGGATCAGAATATAACCCCAGATCTTATCATAAGCTCAACTGCAATTAGAGCAGAAACAACAGCAAAACTTGTTGCTAAAGCTTGTAAATATAAGGGCGAAATTATTTTCGATAAATCAGTCTATAACGCTGAGCCTTTAGATGTTTTGAAACTCCTAAGTAGATCTTCTGACACATACGATAGCATATTATTGGTAGGACACAACCCTACGGTGGAGGAGATAATAGAACTGCTCACAGGTTCACCGGAAATAATAATGTCAACATGTGCTCTTGCTCATCTAACAATAACAATTGACAAATGGACTGACATCAATAAAAAACAGGTTGCCAAAGCTAAATTAGTTCGTCTTTGGAGTCCAAAAGAATTATCCTAATCGAGTCGTTAATTCCATCATTGAAGTAGAATAAAATAAATTCTTACTTTTTACATTATCAAACCTCCCAGGCAAAAAATCAATGAGAATATTGTTGACTGGGAGCAGAGCCGATAACAATTCCTCTTTACATGGATAGACTCGGAAAATAGTCATAATGATTGATGGTCGAGGTTGGCTAACTGCTTGGTCTTGTCAGTTGGTTATAGGATGGTGAGCTGAGATTACCCTCCGAGTTTTCAACTGATATAATGCCATCAAATGATTATACTAAATAGGAAGGATCAAGACATCTCCATTTCCATGCCATCAAAAAATTAGATGAAGGACATAAAACATCAACTTTTCTGAATAGATCTACGAACTTACAAGATGAAAATTTATTGCCTTACCCCCAGCCACAGCATGATTTACATACATGTACATATCCATCACTGTGACCTCAATGCCTCAATAGGTGTTACCCTTGAAGCTCTCCATGCAGGCAACAAACCTGCAGCAATACTCAAGGCAACAGAAATTATCCATACCATAGCCATATCCATTGGAAGGTATACAGGATCAAGCGGCGGTCCTTCTCCTGGTCCTAGTCTGGTGAGAACGAATCCTCCGCCCATTCCAGCAAAAAGCCCAACTGTAGCACCGAGGCTTCCAATCATCAAGGCTTCCACTATAAAGAAAAGCATGATATGGCTATTCTGAGCGCCCAAAGCTTTGAGGGTTCCAATTTCTCTGATTCTCTCGATGACGGAAGTATATAAAGTCGTAATTATCCCCACGGCACCCACAATTAGCGCAATTACGGCGATGCTCAAAAGAAATGCGTTTATACCGCCAGTGAATTCTTTAACAGTCTTCAGAATAGCTTCTACCGTCGTGATTCCTATATCGTTACCATAGAGACTTCTGATTTCCTGTTCCACAACACCTACGAAGTCGCTTGATGCGGCAACTACAAATAACGCATCATACTTTCCCGCTTTTTGAAGCAATGTATTACCTGCATCTAGGTTAAAGACTACTGCACCGTCAATAGTTGGATTTCCAGTAGATTTCATAATTCCGGAGACGACGAAATTTTTTGATTCTTCTTCCTGCTTTCCGGTGTTGTCGTCTACAAAAGAGTATTTTACCCTGACACTCTGGCCTAAAAATATGAATGGGGTTGCCTCACCCGGAGGATGAGATATATCCTCTGCCACAAGTATACTAG
>JBPCNB010000730.1:0-1424 GCA_051001675.1 Nitrososphaeraceae archaeon
CAGCAAGCGATCATGAAGATTTCAAAACACAAAAATATTCTAGATACAGAAAAAAAGATATTATTATTCGAAAGCCGATTTCAAATGAAGAGCTTTTGAAAAAAATAGATGAAGCAATTAATACAACAGCAATACAATAGAAAGATAGAATCTTTGAAATGAATAAGTGGGCTGAAGAAATAAAAAAGTGGAAATAGAGAAGGAAAGAGGTAGAAAGGAAGTTAGTCTCACTATGATTGCAGCCAATAACCACTATGCAGGTTTTGCATCTGGAACCGCTAATCTATTTAGAAAGATGGTCGGTCTCTGAATTATCCTGGGCAGACCAACAACACTTGCAAAAACAACTAAGACAATAATGGAAAAATGATCAACAAGTTAGTAAATCAAACATTCCTTCTAATAAATACTCCAAGAAACGACAGAGTAGTCTCACAGAATTTATAGAATAGTATATGCAGGAGACTAAACTTTTCGATCAATCATTCAAACAATTAGCCTAAGCGTTAAGCAACACCGTTTTTATCCTGTAATCTTGATTGGGAAATTCTTCTTATCATTTTACTTTATTTCCAACCCCGACGCCCGCTGACTTTTGTTATCGATTTATACTTATCCCTGAACAATAACAGCGGAGTGCAATTAAATCAAAATGAGATTAAGATAGATATACCAAAGGATCTCATAGATACCATAGAAAAAGTTGTAACTCAAGATGTTTACGGATGGGAACGCGAAGGTGACAAATTAACTCTCTATGTTACGATGGAAGAATAGGTAATTCTTTCTTAATTTTTTTGCTCATAAGTTTAACATTAACTGAACCTTTAAGTTTCAATTCGGTAGCAAAACCGCAGGAGACTTAACTTCCCTGACTAAACCTAACCAATGTTGTGAAAAATCCTAAAAGGTCGGTTACTATCGACAACCGTGGTGGATTCTTCGATTGATACCCTGATCGAAAGGATAGAGAATAAACTATTGAATTTTACCGAGGACGTAAAGAAGAAGAAACTACTAGTTTTTGCAACTATAGTGGTGGTAATTAGAATAATTATATATTTTACAATAATTAGTGGAAGCCCTTGCTGGCAGAAGAAGGCAATAACAGAATGGATAACTGCAATAGGTGTTCCGTTTGCTATTCTGTTTTCCTCTTATACCAAATAGCATGCAAGAAAAAATGAGAAGCATCGAGGGTTAATGGATATCTTCAAGTTACTTGATGATAACGCACACAGAAACGCAAGAAGAAGGCTCCACAAAGGACAGATCCAGAAAGAAGAAGGAAGATTCTCCTCAAAATGGGTGCAAAGAAGGATGATTTAGATCGTATAGATGCAATATATGTTGAATCATCAGAAATTGTAAAAGCAGATTTTAATCAAATTTCACTGGCCGATGCCCTTTGGTTAGTTGGTTAT
>JBPCNB010000731.1:0-4293 GCA_051001675.1 Nitrososphaeraceae archaeon
GCCGCTTGCTCTTCTGCTTCAGGAGTTGGAGTTGGTTCTTCCTCTGCTTCAGGTGATGTTGATGGTGTTGGCGCTGGAGTTAAACCCGGACTTGCAGGACAATCGACTGCATCTTGATTATCTACCAACCCATCAGCATCATCATCCACCAAATTATCGCAAACCTCAACGTTAGATGTCGTTAGTCCTTCTTCTACATCCCCAACAGTAGAATCTTCTCCACCATCTCCGAATAAGCTTGAAGCGGTTCCATTTTGTGGATGCAAAGGAACAAAAATGCTAAATAAAAATAAAAACGCCAAAAGTGCACCAAATACAGGTTTATGATTTTGCTTAAGTAGCATTATCCAACTAAACAATGACAAAAGAAAGTTATCCCTCTTATAAATAGAGTTCTATTTCATTATAGTTTCTTATTTCTATTGGAAGTTTTATTTTTTACATAAATTATGATCTTTAATTTGTATTTAAAGTTATTCTAGGATCTATGTATGATGTGAATTTGAGTAAAGCAGCTGAAATTCTGTCCACGATAATATGTTATCTTGGTCTCAGGCACAAATTTTATGGGAAGGTTTTTTAATGAAACTCCCGACCTGTCCTTCAATAATGAAAGTTTCTGAGATCATGATCGGTAAAGTTTTGTCATTGAATCTTGATAATACAGTCGCCAAGGCACTAAGTATTATGCATGAAAACAACATAAATCAAGTACCCATAGTTGACGATAATGGAAACTATTCTGGCATGATCTTTGCCAAAGATTTTCTTGTAGTAAATGCCGCACCTACGGCCAAACTAAAAACTTACATTTCTACTACACCTATTCTAAGTCCTTCTGACAACATCGAGAAATGTGCTCAGCTAATTGTTGCTACAGGAAAGCGGGCATTACCTGTCCTTGAAAACAGAAAAATAGTTGGAATCGTAAGTGAAACGGATGTAGCCTTAACCGCAGACTACGGCCATGCAATAATAGATGAAGTTATGTCTGGAGCTATTGTTATTGAGGAAGATACTACATTGAGTAATGCATTGTCTAAGATACGTAGATACAATATTTCTCGACTCCCAGTAATCAATATTAATGGTATACTTATAGGAGTTATTAACGCACTAGATATTATCAAGATTCTCGCTACTCCAAGGGAGAGAGCTACAAAATCACCAGGGATAGGCACGATGGCTGCAATTAGAGAGGTGAAGGTCAAAGATATTGCAAGAAGGGCCGTATCATTCGAAAGAGGTACCAAGATAAATCAGATCAGTGGACACTTTAGACGAAATGAGGAAATCGTTGTCGTGGGAGAAAAAAGACCAATCGGTATTGTTACCCCTAAAGATTTATTAGAACTAATACTTCCGAAGGACACTGGCCCTAGTATTCATATGGCTCATCTTGAAGATAGAGAAGCTCAACGCGAAATTGAAGAGGAAATGAACCGGTTCTTGAACAAGATCCAAGGAAAGCTTGAAAACATAAATAAAGTCATTATTTATGCAGACAAACATAAGACTCGAAAATATTCTTTACGAGCCAGGATGATAACCGCAGCGGGTGTAATTGAAGCCAAAGCAGTAGGTTTTGATCCTAGGAGCGCATCCAAAGAGTTAATTTCTCGATTTGATAGGCGAATAAGATCTCAGCATAGTCAAAAAATTAAACACAGGCAACACAGGGACGTTTCAAGATCACGCTTCTAATACATGTAAGGCGCAGATGAGGAGATTTGAACTCCTGATCGCCCGAAGGCGAATCGGCTTGCTTTCAGCCGCGAGACTCAAGGCCGACGCATTACTGTGTTCCCCTTAAGGCATAAAAGGAAAGACCACTCTGCCACATCTGCACCTTTCATAAGTTATTCTACCTACTATTATTTGTTAACAGAAGGTCAAATCCGTCCAGACTAATACGGTATTAATAAGGAACCCTTTTACAGAGAAACCTTAAATTGAAAGTATATGGAATGTAGATGTTCCCACAAATCGCGAGGCCTGCAAACGTTGTTATTGAAAGCACCTCGATACATGAAAAACCATTTAATGTCATCAGTCAATGTCTTCAGTCGTTATACGGTTGACGAATCCTCTAAAGTGCCATTTTTGTAAGTCGAGTTTTATTAGTAGAGTCGAATTACTCTAGCAAATCAATTTTCTTGCGGAATCCTCTTTGCCTGCAACATATTTCAATATTAAAAACTTTTTATCTACATTCAAGGGCTACTAGGTGTCTTAAACTTCGTGTATAATGCTTTGCATGCTTCTCATAAATCCATTTAGATCTTGGAGCCACGAGTTGGATCGTTTCACTTTAAAAATATATTGAACGATGATGAAAGTACTGCTAATGCATCGACGACGAGGGTATTATGTTAAAAATGTTGTCTTATATTTTCTGCCTCATATTTCAACTGCTTATCGAGCTCCTTGAGTAAAGATTTTTGTACTTCATTTAAGCTTGTAGGGACCTTTATATTGACTCTAACCAACTGATCCCCTTTACTATAGTTACCATAGTGAGGCAACCCTTTGCCTTTAATCTTTAGGATTGTATTCGGTTGCGTACCTGCTGGAATTTTGACTTTTTCACTTCCCTCGAGAGTTGGAACACGGAGCTCAGTTCCAAGAGCAAGATCTGTGTAATGGAGGTCGAGATTGTGAAGTAAATTGCCGTCTTCCAATCGCACAAATTGTGAATGGGGCTTTACGTGAACTCGTATCAATAAGTCACCAGGACTGCCGGTCTCAGTTGGCTCTCCTTCGCCACGTAACTGAAGAGTCATTCCATCCTCCACACCAGCTGGAATTTCTAATTTTATTTTTTTGTTTTTTCTAACCTTGCCGGTGCCATTACAAAACGTACAAGGTTTGTCAATGATCTCACCTTGACCTCGACAGGTTTGACATGGTTCCAGTGATACAAATGTAGAGAATCTATTTTGGCTATATACTCGTCTCGTCTGTCCTTGCCCATTACAAACGCTACACTTTCTACGTTTTGTTCCAGGTGCGGCTCCGCTTCCGCTACAATTACCACATTTCTCGAGTTTGGGCAGCTCAATCTCATCCTTTCTTCCTTTTAAGACCTCCTCTAATGAAAGATCAACATCGTACAGGACATCACGACCTTTTCTTCTTGCACCACCCCCAAAATTAAACCCAAAACCGAACGGGTCACTGCCTCCTCCCATTCCACTGAACCCTCCACGACCTGCAAATATCTGTTCAAAAATATCTCTGAAGCCTCCAAATCCAATATCTTTGAAAACCTCATCAAAGTTTGCCTCAGAGCCTCTAAAGGCATCTTCAGTACCAACATGACCATAGGTATCGTATCTCTTCCTCTTCTCTTCGTCAGATAATACTGCGTATGCTTCAGAAATTTCCTTAAACCGTTCCTCGGCGCCCGCAGACTTGTTTCTGTCTGGGTGATACTGTAATGCTAACTTTCTATAGGCACTTTTAATATCATCCGTCTTGGCAGCCTTTGGGACACCTAGAACTTCGTAATAGTCCCTTTTGCTCATATCCTCACGTCCGTGATATTATCCATTTTAGCGTTATTATTATTCATAAAAAATTTAGGGTGGAGGAGGTGCACTTCCTGCCGTTCCACTTCCCCCGGCGTACCCTCCGGGAACCTCTGCGGATCCTGCATCTGGTGCAGCTCCAGGAGCGCCCCCAGCTGAGGCCGCGGAAGGTGCTGCCCCTGCGGCCCTATAAACCTCTGTACTTACCTCGCTTAGAATGTTTTTTAGCTCATGTGTTTTTGACTTTATACTATCGAAGTTGTTACTCGAGATCGCGTCTCTGAGCTCTTGGGCGGATTTATTGATGCGTTCTGCTTGTTCGGGCTTTATCTTGTCCTTCAAATCTTCCTTTACTAATTTATCTGCAGAATAGACTAGATTATCTGCTTCATTCTTAATCTCTGCCTCTTCTTTTTTCTTTTTGTCAGCCTCTGCGAACTGCTCCGATTCTTTTTTTAACTTTTCAATTTCATCCTTTGATAGTTTTGCATTGGCAGTTATTGTTATCTTTGCTTCCTTAGATGTGGCCAAATCTTTGGCCGTCACGTTTAAGATGCCGTTTGCATCAATATCAAATATCACTTCGATCTGGGGAACCCCTCGCGGGGCTGGTGGAATACCTGACAGATTAAACATCCCAAGCGAAACACAATCAGCAGCCATAGGCCGTTCGCCTTGCACGACATGTATGGTAACTGCCGTCTGGTAATCGGCGGCAGTTGTGAATACCTTGCTCTTTTTCGTAGGTATCGTAGTATTGCGC
>JBPCNB010000732.1:0-7196 GCA_051001675.1 Nitrososphaeraceae archaeon
GGGGGGGGGGGGAGGGGAAAAAATTCTGGGCATTGTTTAAATTATCCATAACGTGAATCAAATGCTGTCGCAAAGCAGATCTTGATTTCACTATCCATCTTTCTTATTTCTTTACATAAGTCGATGCCATTCATTTCTGGCATCTTTATATCAAGAACCACAAGGTCGTAGAAATCTGATTTGAAGTTTGATGATGCTTCTAAAGGATTGTTGAAGGTATCGACCTTAAATCCATTATTTTCTAATCCAATACGAAAAGAATAGGTAATATCTGGCTCATCATCTACAAGCAAGATTCTTTTATTATTATTCATTGGTGCTATTCAGACTTATCTATTATCATGTTTGATTCATTTCATATTACTGCTACATAGGTCTTTTAGTGGTATAGTAAATATGAATCTGGCTCCTTTTTTCCTATCACAGGTATAATTTTCACCGCTGATGATACCTCCATGTGCTTCGACAATACTTTTTGATATGAATAGCCCTAATCCTGTACCGCCTACATAGGATTTGGTAGCAAATTTTGAGAATAACCTTGGAAGAATTTCAGAGTGTATTCCAGTACCAGTATCTTCAAGAGTAACAACCGCTTCTTGCTCATCTTGTTTTTGTTGTCACTATTTTCTGTTGTCACTTCATCTCCTCCTCTCATTATTCTCTTTTTTGTACTAATAGCTATTGTACCTTCTTTGGTAAATTTAATGGCATTATCTAGAATATTGCAAATAACCTGACTCAATCTATATTTATCTCCTTCCACAAAAATAGAACTACTACCATTTTCCATTTTTGTATTTTTGAATATTAATTGTACCCTGGTATTGTTAACTTGGTTTTTATAATCTTCTAAAATATTTGATATGAGCTCATTTAGATTAAATAGTTCTTTATTTAGTTGTAGTGTTTGACTTTCAATTCTTGTTACATCTAATATATCATTAGTAAGTCTTTGAAGTCTGGTAGCATTTCTTCTTATTCCCTGAATTATTTCGTCTCTTTTTTCAGGATGTGTCTGTAATAGATCCGATAAGCCCTATGATAGCCTGTGTTGGAGTTCTTATTTCGTGACTAGCTATATTAATAAACTCCTTTTAAATTTTATCATTAGTTTTTAGTTGTTCATTTAATATACGCTCATTCCAAAGTAACTCAAAAAATGATCTTGTCGAATCTATACTTATCTGGCTATTTGAATACACTACCGATCCGATAGCTTGTGCAAATTGGTCAGCCCTTGGGTCCTTGAGCTCAAATCTCAAAAACCGTGCATCGTCAACCAGTAGTATGCCAGAATGTGAACAGCCTCCATCAAGAATTTTGATAGATGGACCATTATCTGATATTCTTTGGATAACTTTAGAATTCTCCTCTGTTAAAGGACAGATAATTCTAATAGTCGCACCCCTTTCAGAAGATGCTTTTATAAGATACTCTACTACACCTAATGTTTCTGCCCTTAGCTTGGCTTTGCTATCAGCTAAAAGAAATAGAGCTTCTTTTTGGATTGATTTTGAAAGCTCAACATATAGATCCTGTGCTTTAATATAATCAGTAACAACCGTCAGAAACTCTGGTTCTATTCCTTCTTCAATTTCTCTTATTTTTTCGATGGCAGGGACAGATTTATTCCAAAGGTTATCAAAAATAGATTGTTGCTGCTGTACGATTTCCTTTACATTGCTGTAAATGGCTTGTTGCTGCACCTCATTCAAAATTATAGACCCTAAACTTTCTTTTTCATTTAATGCAAAGTTAGCTTCAATTTCATTTGAATGGCGCAGATCACAACCTATTTTGATCAAATCTTTACAATATTGTAAATTTGCTTTTGTAATCTCAAAAAAGGTATCTTTGTTTTATGCCCTCTTTACCTTGAGCAATCATTAAAGTTGCCTTCTTCACTGATTCAAATAACAAAGCCGATAAGATAAACCTGGAATTCCCGCAAAAATCTATTCTGCTGTTCTCAGAAACGGAGAAAATATCCAATAATGCGTTAATTACATCAGACCTACGCAGTACTATTGTCTTTTCGCTTTTCGTATGCTCTTAGCTAGTGTACAAATATTAAAATAATAATTGATATAAAATCACTTATAATAAAAGTAAAATATTGCACTATAAATTCTTACATTTCATTATCCAACAAAAGTATGTTTTTATTTTTATAGGTGAAAGTAGCTGTACCGTACGGCTGTAATCAATGCTCTACAATTCAAAGAAATGCTTGGCAATAAATTATCAGAACCTTGGTCATCTATGCCATTCCCGTTAGTACCTCTGAAATAATTTGTGCTACTTCCAGATCCACTGTGAATTTGCGTGTAATATCTTACCTAAGAACAATAAACATGTGAAGTACCCAAACCAGTTAATTATCCCGTCGTTTTTGCTTCCAAAAGCACATTGAGTTTGCCCTCATACGTTCCAGTTACATGTATAAGTTGTAGACCGATCTTATCCAGTTCATTTATGAAGTGTTGATTCATGAACTTTGTCTTGAGTTTTAGCCTACCTGGATCCACATCTTGATCTATACTTTTTATCTCTATCCCTATCATTTCAATTTTTTTATACCATGCAGCTATGTCGTGAGGAGATATATCCAACGTATAATGCCTTTTGAGAAGATTATGGATTAAAATGTTATCGGCTATTTTGGCAAGGGAATTGCCCATTAGACAATCTAAACAACCATAAAATATTTTAGTGGCCCTTCCTTTGAAGGGGGTTTTTAGAGTCTCAGAACGACAATAATGCCTACCATTCATAGAGGTGGGCCTTCTAAGAGACAGTAGGCCTAGCCTTCAGTTAACTGGGCTCATTCTGCGAAGGCCTGTGCTTGATTATTAGTACTAGTCGATGAGCCTGATGCTATCCCGGAATTTCCTTCAGCCCTATTCTTGATTATTGTCGCTTGAGCATCGTGCGTCCCAAATCCACCACCTACAATTTCTTCATCCGGGTCACAACTGGCTGTACACTCTGATACTGCACCTGCTGTGACAATGTCTCCTTCAACTTGTCTAGCATTAAACAATTGTGCTGGTCCTGGAGGACCCTGTTCTCCTTGTTGTTCTTGCTCATCCCTGTAGCATCCGGAGGACCCTGTTCTCCTTGCTCACCCTGAGGACCTTGTTCACCAGTGTCACCCTTAGGTCATTCTGGACTTTGCAGTCCTGGAGGTCCCTGGTCACCCTTTTCACCCTGCTCACCCTGAGGACCTTGTGGTCGAGGATCAGGTTTATAATGGAACAAAGGAACCAGAACAGGCGCTAGACGAAGCTGCTGCCAAGTCTGCAAAACTTCTAGGCTGGTAACTAGATCAAATGTTCAGTGAAGGGAGGAAAATGCCATGCTTATTTAATTTCCAATGATTTAGAAGCAAAGAGTAAATGGTACATGGAATAACTGTGATTTTTGGTTTCAAGCTACACAAATATCCTACGAATCTCTACGTAGTCTCTATGGATTTTTGCTTCACACTGTGATGTAAAATTTAACTTGCTTTGGACCGTGGACGTGGGTTGATTAGGATTCAAAACATTTATGTAAAGGAGTCGGCGGGATGCAATACACTAGTGAATGTAGTCCGCTTTCTTCAGTAGGGGGATTTTATCAAATGAAAACATCTGTTGAAATTGAAGAATTAAAGGAAAAAGGAAGAACGAATTTCCTGATAGCACACAAGAATCTTAATTGTCAATAAAAAATTAATTACTTGTGGAAACAACCACTCTATTGTGAAGTTCAGAAAGGTAGTTGAAACTTGTATTTATTCTTCTGATTTAGAGACTATGAAGGATTTTTATGTTGATAAGATCGGACTCGCATTCATCTCAGAAGAAAAAGGAAGATATGTTTTCCTAAAGGTTGGCAACAGTATGCTTCTAATTTTTAACCCTGAAAATACAAGAGTTGAATGGAATAGCAGATTTCCTGTTCACGGTGCAACAACTCCTCCTGCGTGTGTTCACTTAGCCTTAGAGATAGAGAAGAATGTTTATGAAGATTCCAAAAATATGCTGATACAAAATGGTATAGCTATCGAAAAAGAGATGGTCTGGGACAACGGAAGTGGATCAATTTACTTTAGAGACCCTGCAGGAAACCTTGTGGAATTCATAACCGAAGGAAACTGGCCAGTTGAGGAATGAGTGTTAATACCGATTTAGAAAGTAGATGATAATAGCATAACATGATTCTAACAGAATGTCAAGATAATAATGAGAATCCCAAGCATTAAATCTATTACATACAGGATTTTCATTTCGATTTAGATCCTAGGAAAGGAGAAGAGATTCTTATTGGGGACGACCAAAGGTGAAAGGCTGAACAAATAAATAGACCAATATAATTTATTTGATTAATCAAAATAGGCAGATATCCTCTCCCTCCTCTTTATAGGCCCTACATTTTATTACGTTTGATTACAACTCTTGTTTATGCATATACATGAGTATCTTTCAGACAGCAGATTTCCTTACAGTGAATGTATAGATTGTAGAAAGAGAAGTGCTCATGTTTGTATTAGATGTCATTATTGCTACTCTTGTCATCCCAAAATTGAACAGTTAGAAAAAGAGAGAAAATATAATCCAGTAAGCTACGAATTACCACAACAACTATTTATGAAGTACAAGAAGAGTGGACAAACAAGATGATGGTCAGAATGAGTGAAACAAGTGCGCATGGAATGTCAGTCATAATTTATCCAATTTGAGTTAATAAGAGTATATTGCCTACTGGATATCTATTCCACGCATTATTAGATGGCGATTACCTTCAAGTGGACACAGGATGACAAATTAGAGAACTCAAAGAGCAAATATGCATTTCTTAAATATGTCTATTATTTTCAGAAACCTTAGCAAAAAGCTAGAGCCTATTGTTCTATTGCAAGATTTAGCCATTTATAGCAAAAAAAATGAGAAAGATACAGTGAACACCAAGCAATCCTTTTACATTATGCTAAGGAAAGGGGGATAGAATAGAAAGCACTTTAAGGGCCCCCTTTTATTTTATCAGTCCTACAAATGAAGCAATCATTGTTGTTGTCTTTTTCTTTCATAATACCATTGTTAGTTAATTGCGGTATGTTAGTTGTAATATTATCTAATCTATATTATGTAACTGCACAAGTGCAAGAGCAGAAGGAACAGCAGCAACAGCCTCTTTCTCTAAATGACATATTCAATAAGGTGGAAAAATCTGTAGTACAGATAACTAGGTCAGTTCTTCCACCTGCCAACATACTGGCACCTGAAAGCCAGGAGAATACAACATCAGTAGGTTCTGGATTTGTATATGACAATAGTAGTCATATAGTTACGAATTATCATGTTATAGCTAATGCCAGTATAGTTGATGTAACATTCATAGATGGAAATAGGTATACTGCTAATGTTTCTGGTATAGATCCTTCTAATGATTTGGCTGTTCTAAAGATTATCGAGAATTTCACTGGAGATGAATTGCTAGCACAGCCTCCATTATTCTTGGGAAATTCCTCACAACTTAAGGTAGGAGACCCGCTTGTGGCTATTGGAAATCCTTTTGGATTAGAAGGATCGATGACGACAGGTATTGTAAGCCAAACTGGTCGTTTATTACCAGAGGAAAGGCAAGGGGACTATTCAATACCAGACACAATACAAACAGACGCTTTAATTAATCCTGGAAATTCAGGCGGACCGCTACTGAATATGAATGCTGAAATAATTGGAGTAAATACCGCAGGGATTTTTCCAGGAGGCATCGGATTTGCAATTTCTTCCAATTCTGTCTCAAAGATAGTTCCAGAGGATCAAGCAGGCATAAACGGAAGTACAACTAATCAATACGGAGAAAGGCTTGGAGGAGATGTAATTACGGCGGCTGATGGTAATCCTGTTGTACGAATGGAAGATTTGATCTCATATCTTGAAATCCAAAAATCTCCTGGAGAAAACATGACTTTGAGTGTATCCAGAAATGGAGAGACAACTGACAAACAAATAACAATAGGTCATAGGCCATATGCTACATCTCCTTATCTACCAACAACTCCTCCTCAACAACCGTCTCCATAGTTTTTGATTGTTTTATGGAAGTTTGCGATAGTAAGCACGTTTGTCGCTGCAGATTTTTATGAAAAAGGACTTGGCTGACATGTTATTAGAAATATGCACTTGAGCATGGCGATTATGAAAATTGATATCTGAAGCTAATATTCTAAAGGCAATATCTGACGATAAATCTCTACTCCTGTTCAATACCATTGCTATTACAAATGGTGAAACTGAGATTCAGGTAAGAAAAATGGGACTTAGTTTAAAGCAGTATTACCTAAGGATGGCCAAGTTGACAAAAGCTGATTTGATAAGAAGCAAGAAGGGAAGATATTTCCTGACTCTGCTTGGTAAGATAGTCTATGAGGCTCATATGACAATAGGTAATGCTCTCAATTATTACTGGAAGCTTTAGGCAGTAGACTCAATTCAAACCTCTTCATCAGCTGGACTTCCAAAAGAAGAGATATCCAAACTAGTCGATACTTTGATAGAAGATTATCAAATCAAAGATATACTCATGAGAACGCCACTTCCCACTGAAGACTGATACTCAAGCGACTCAACACCACAAATCACAACAAAAGAAAAAATGAGATTAGAAAAGCTGGTATCATACAGGTAAAAGATACAAGAATAGCCAGCATCCCAAATCTAAGCGACCAGTGAAATAAACTGCCGCATCAAGTGGTCCTAATATTTACCCAGAATTTTACATTAAAGCGAACTCTCCATTTTTGTAATTTTTTAGCGATGCTTAAGTCACTCTTGTCAAATAAGATACGATATCGATTCACTCATGGTCTCCAATGTCATTTTTCTACTGGTAAGCCATTACTTGAAAATGAATTTGAGTGATGCAAGAATGCAGAACATGATCCGATAACTTCTTCGGAGTTATAGCTTAGAGATAGGCATATAGATACAATTATCTAAGTAATATATCCACATCCTTGAAAACAGAATCGAACAATAAATCAAAATTATCCTTATTTTACCCATCCTCTCTGACAACAAGGCTTACAATAGTTTATACAGGCTAATGCTGAGGCTAACTAATGCATAAGGACTTCAAGCCTATTGTATTAGGTCTCGTCCATCGATTTGTCCTTGTCGAGTCTCCTGCGGTTTTTTTAACTT
>JBPCNB010000733.1:0-3483 GCA_051001675.1 Nitrososphaeraceae archaeon
TGTTTATATTGCTTTTTGATATATTATTCAAGGGTGAAGATGAAAAACTAACACCGAAGCGATTATCATTTTCGTCCACGTTGTATGCTCCATTTAGGAGTGGTTCTCAGGCGGCCTCATTGGAGTAGTTGATTTAAGGCCATCAAGAACTGAATAAGCTAATCATCAACAGGGAAAAGACCTTTTATATCTTAATTGTTGATATCAGATATCATTGCCAGCAAACAATACTCCTACCTTTGATTCTGAGAAGACTGAGGTATTGTATGGCTTTGATAAGACTACTGAGGCAATAATGAAATTCTTAAACAGCGCAGAGGTTTCAATGAATATCTGTGCAGACCATACTTGGCCATCCGTAGCAATGGGTGTGGAAGTATTTAAGAAAGGACTGTATGAACTGAAAACAAGGAACGTCCAATCACGATTTGTAACGGACATTACGAAGGACAATATTGAATATTGTAAAGAATTAATGCAGATATCAGAACTTCGCCACTTAGATGGTATTAAGGGAAATTTTGCGTTAAGTGAAAAAGGGTACACAGCTTCCGCTAGCCTACAGGAGGCATCTCTATTACAACAAGTCATATATAGCAATGTCAGAGCGCTTCTTGATCAGCAGCAGTATGTTTTTGAAACCTTATGGAATAAAGCAAAACCTGCAGACCAAAAGATAAGAGGAATTGAAGAAGGTATTGACTTAGGAAGGACAGACATAATCCAAACTCCAAGAATCATACTTGACTTATTCACAAATATGGTAAAATCAGCTAAATATGAAATATTGCTGATGCTTCCTACAATCAATGCCTTTCTTCGTGAGAATCGAATAGGTATAATAGAACAATTAAAGAAATCAGCCAAAGAGAAGAATGTAAATGTTAGAATCATAACTCCAAGTAATGATGTTGTCGAAAAAATACTGCAAGATACAGAATCTCCAGCGGTGAGAAAAGGGAAACAAGAAAAAGAGGAGGGAAAAGGTTTTGAAGTACAACGTAGCAATATTCAATTCAAAGAGACGGCCGTAACTACAGTCACTACACTTGTTGTCGATAGAAAGGAATCGCTAGCGATAGAAAAAACAGATGATTCAAAACTAGATTTTATAGAGGCAATAGGATTAAGTACCTATTCAGATAGCGAACCGACTGTTATGTCCTATGTTTCAATTTTTGAGGGTTTATGGAAGCAGGCTGAACTGGTGGACCAACTAGAAGCACATGATAAAATGCAAAGAGAATTTATCAACATAGCTAGTCATGAAATGAAAACACCCACCCAAGCTATTCTTGGGACCAGTGGTCTATTGAAGTATTATCCAGAAAGAAAAGATGAACTAATAGGAATAATACAAAGAAACGCCAAAAGACTGCAGACACTCATTAGTAATATACTGGATGTCACAAGAATTGAGAGTCAAACGCTAATATTAAATAAGGAACAATTTGACATACGTGATTTGGTATCATCCGTAATAGAGGATTACAAAGATAGGACAAAAGATAGTATTATCAAATTAAGCATTAAAAATAATAATAACAATAATCCTATTTATGTGGAAGCCGATGGAGATAGGATTGTCCAGGTACTCTCTAATCTATTAAGTAATTCCATCAAGTTTACAAACCAAGGGGAAATATCGATTAATTTATTTGAAAAGATTCAAGAAGAGGGAGATGGAAAAAAGGAAGTCCTTGTAAGTGTAACTGATACAGGTAGTGGAATAAATAGTGAAATTTTTGGAAGGCTATTTTCAAATTTGCCACCCAATTCTTTTATACGATTCTCCAACAAAAATGGGACAGCCTTTGTTAATCCTACAGCAGATTCTTCATTATTTGTAAATCCAGTTATTTTTTTACCCTTCAATATTGAGTTTCCATCTTTATCTGTAGCCTGTAATAGCCCTGCAGGTCCATGACATACTGCACTAACGATTTTTTCACCCGCGTAGAAATCTTCAACTAATTTTTTCATGTTTTTATCTGTAGATAAATCCCACATGGGTCCGTGACCACCTGGTAAAAACAATGTATCAAAATCACTTGCAGAAACTTGGCTTAGAACCACTGTATTTTCTATTTTTGTCTGAGCCGATTTATCTTTTTCAAAACGTTGCGTAGATTCGGTTTGGTTCTCTTTCTGAGTGCTCTTCGGATCGAGTGGAGGTTTTCCGCCCTTTGGAGAAGCAATTGTCACTTCGTAACCGTTATCAATAAATTCATAGTAAGGACTAGTAAATTCTTCCAACCAGAATCCGGTTTTTTGTCCAGTATTTCCTAACTGATCATGAGATGGCAAAACAATGAGAACTTTTTTCATATAATCATATACTTCTTATTTTATTTATGGGTTGGACCCGTAGACAATCCACAAAAACTTCAGGATTGGGAACTTGGAAACAGGACGGCGAAAGCATTTAGCAAGGTTATTAGTTTGTGCATGTCGTGTGTCCAAGAGATCATGCGATAATGAACTTCTAATATTTTCTGAACCTAGGGGATTAAAGGATCATACAAAGATATTTTAAAAAAATTATATAATAGATAAGATCGAAGAGTTTTTTCCAGATTATAGGAAGTCATGTGAAGACCTAAAAAAACTCACCTAATCTCCCGCGGCCCATATACCTTTTATTTTTTTGAAGAAAAGCCTGTCTATAGGCTTCAAAAGCATCGTTGTTTTGTAGACATAACTGACAAATATATGACTGGGACTTGCTGTCTGTTAGATATTGGTATCCGTTAGAATCATATTCGTCTTCAACTGGTTCCTCCTTTCCGCAGATAAAGCATCTTTGAACTATAGTTTTCCTATACCGTCTCTGTGTAGATGTTTCTTGCTTAGGTGTTGCAGGTCCATCGTGGTCACCAGAAGGTTCTTGATCCCCATTTCTTATCGAACAACTCGAGTGTTTGATCTTTTTTGTGGATTTCGACCAAAGTGCTCGTCCTGACTTTATCTCTTTACCACATTCAACACATTTACCACTGAACTTAAGATTAATTAAAATCCAATCCGTCGCAATATTTTCCGCCATATGCCTAATCAAACCCTAGGTTTATCTTGTTCCTCGTTAGTCATATATTAAGCGTACCTCATGTGTTTTTCACTGACTGACGAGTTAAAGGATGTTATGATGAATGTTGCTTCCATGAAACAGCAATTAGGCTAACTTAGTTTGAATACTAAGTATTCAACGATAATATCAACCGGTGCGCCGCCGTAATTTTAGGAATTCGTATCTTCTTCAAAACACTATGCGTTTGACGATTTTTTTCAAAGTTTGTCCTCTTGCCTAAAGTACGTCCGACCGTTGCTTTAGTTTCAGAGCCCGAGTTGGATGAAAGCGATCTCAGCGTCAGGGGTGAGATATCTTGCAAAGTAATGTACAGTTATTATATCCACAAGTTTGTTCTATTTTTGTCTTTTTACCAGAAGTCATTTGCAAGATGTGATTGTTAATAAGTATTAATC
>JBPCNB010000734.1:0-1433 GCA_051001675.1 Nitrososphaeraceae archaeon
AGTAAACACATCGGTAAATGGAAACAGACCTTCTGGACCAAATACGTTTGTCAGTCCAACAGCAGGCTCAAATAGAGCGTTAGTTGCCTCTACATTTAGTACTGTGCTATTATTATTGGGTTGTGGAAGAGTTCCTGTAGACTGCCATACCTCCTGCGCAACTGCTAATTGCAATTGGTCTGGGGAGTAAGGGATTGCGCCGATTGATAAAATCAAAATGGCCGTTATTGTTACTATAGTTATAGTGTTCCTTGGGCTATTTCTAGAAGTTGTTCTTATTCTTTGTCTTTGTTGTAAAGATGTCATTAGCAGGTATCTTGTAGAATACTATTTAATGAAATTCCCAAATCCTTCCCAAATTACACCCAAATTAACTTGTAGTAAGAACTTTAATATGACTGCCGCAGTCTAATTAATCGTGCTGCCCCTTTCTGGAGCATCTCCATACTATTTCCTTTTTCCCATGAGCTTTACAATCTCATTTCTATCGCTGTTAATTTTTCAAAACCACATGAAAAATCTCGTGTTAATCAGGATCGGTAAGAAATAGTGGCTGCAGTGGAAGGAAATAATAGCAGCGTTGGTGGCGGATACTTTAATCCGCATTTTAAGAGAACATTATGGTATCTGATTGGTAGCACGAAGGGAGGGATTAACAGAGCAAAGATTCTTGAAGTTATTAAATCCCAACCTGCTAATGCTAATCAGCTAGCCTCTAATCTGAAAGTAGACTATAAGACGATTGTTCATCATCTCAAAGTTTTATCTGAAAATAACTTAATCGTAACTGATAACAAAGAATCGTACGGTGCCACCTATTTTTTAACACCACTTTTGGAGAAAAATTATGAATCACTGAGGGAGATTCTGGAGAAAATTGGGAAAAAGTAGATTAAGCTGGAAGGAAGGTTGATAGTACACATTATGGACTTTATGATCGCTGCTGCAGTAGCTGCTCTACTGAATATTGGCCTGTTAGGTGGTATTATATTTACCTATATTCAAAATATGCGACTACTAAAGTCCTATTTCACAATTGGTCTTGTTTTGGTAGCATCATTGTTTATAGTTCAAAATATCGTCATAATTGTATTCTGGTCCAATCTTTACATGGCTGGTCCATCAATAAAGAGTATAGTTGATGCGGCTGCTCCCTACCTATTCGCTATCAATGTAGCACAATCAGGAGGGCTGGCAGTCTTGTTATGGATAACAAGAAGATAAAATAACATAAAATAATAATAAAAGAAATGTGGGTCAGAATAGATTTGGTCTGCATTTATCCATCGATAAAGTAGATTAGGGTGAAATTTGGAAAATAGCTTAAATAGTAGGTAAAAAATTTTTTGCAAGTGTGAAAAAGACTTCAAGAGATTTTAAAGATGGCTCCACAGCAACAACAGTCGACTTAGTCATAAACACAGTAAATGCAC
>JBPCNB010000735.1:0-7004 GCA_051001675.1 Nitrososphaeraceae archaeon
TGTGACTTTTGTGATTGTTTTCGATATGAAGGTCGTTAAACATCTGACGTTAAAGAATTTGATTCTAAAAGTTCTATTTCGAGGCACTCTTAACTTCTTCCAGATAGGAACTCACCTTTTCTAACAATAGCGTAAGAAGGTCGCAAGAGTTGCCTATCGTGAACAGACGAAGAGTTGACAAGGGCCTACAACTGTAATGTTTAATACAAATGAGGATTTAACTTGCACATAATGGCCAGAACAGAAAAAAAAATTCTTGGCTAGAAATCTAAAGAGATAGTTGATTTGCTGAAAAAAGCATATTGCGATGAAATGCAAATATTTCATTTTTTTTGGTACGTCGGTATCAATATGGAAGGGATAGGGTTAGTTACGTATGCAAGCTCTCTTAAAACTCTCAATGGGTGAATTGACACACGCCGAATTGCTTTCTAACAGGATTTCTGAACTGGAAGACAAGGCTCCAAGCGATCCGTCGGAATGGGAGACAGTGAGCAATATCGGTTCATTAGATCCAATAAAGCACCTTACGTTGAGATCTGCGCTTGAGAAAGCGTTCGAATTTGAGGGTAGAGCGGTACAAAACTACAATAATATCGCGAAAAGAGCCCTAGAGATCAACGATTTTGTAACATACAATCTCGCGACCACCATCTTAGCAGACGAAGTAAAGGATGAACAACACACAGAAGACATACTCAAGGGTTTGGAAGTAAAATGAGTTAAGAACAGCGACATATCAACTTCAACTATTGATAAGGGTTAACTCACAAGCTCACATGCCGTAAGGGCCTGAACTGTTTCTTTAACATTGTGTGTTCTTATCATTTTTGCTCCGTTAAGAGTACTGATTATCTCAAAAACCAGGGAAGGTATCAAGCGCTCTTCTGTTTCCAAATTAAATAACTTTCCAATAAATGATTTTCTTGAAACTGAAACACAAATCGGTTTAGAGAAGTATTTTTTTAGTTCCTGCAGTCTTGAAATTATTTCGATATCTCTAATATACCAGGGAATGTCTTTCATGAGAGTGAAAAATGGATTTTTTCCGTTTGCCCTAAAAAACCCAACGGATGGATCGATAATTATTTGGTCGTTATCAATTCCGAATTTTTTGGCAATATTTAGACTATCTTTTAGTAACATAATGGTACTCGATATCTTTCCAGTCACCATTGATGGAGACTGGAAGTTAATTGTTCTGTTCCGGGCGTATGCACCCATGATGATTGGCAATTTTGATTCCGCTACGACATAGGCCATATTGGCGTCGTATTTCAGTCCCGTTATGTCGTTTAGACAATCTACCTCGAGATTGATAGCTTCTCTTGCTACTGCGGATCTTGGAGTGTCAACTGAGATAGGTAGACTACAATTTTTTCTTATTACCCTTATGGCTTTTTTAATTCTCTCCACCTCTTTTTCGAGGGGAATATTATTTTCGAGGTAGGGTGCCGTAGACATTGCCCCAATATCGATTATGTGAGCCCCCTCACGTTGCATCCTTATCGCGGCATTGGCAATTTCCTTCGTTGTAATCCTGATAGAATCCTTGTAAAAGGACTCTGGGCTAACATTGATTATTCCCATTACTGTAACTGGGGATTTATCTGCTAAGGTTATGTTACCAATCTTGGTCAATTAATAGAAGTTCAGGATAGAAGTAAAATATCGAGTCCTTTTTAAATATTAGTGCCGGAAGCCTAACCCACCCAAGGGCAAGAAGAGTCTGATGAAGACAAAAGAATCTAATATTCTCCCTAGGATTATTCCCGCAATTATAATATCATGTTAGTGTTTTTTGGTTTTAAGGTAGTTATGAAAATCTTGTGTTATTTAACAAGAAAAGTTGAGTACGAATATTAAAATATTGTTTCCGTTCAAATAATGAGTGCACTATTTGGCGTATTTGCAAATGAAGAGAGCCTTATCTAGATTTTTTGGGTATGATACAATTTTTTCTTACTGTTTTGTTCAATTGAAAGTTACCCCTCTACAGTGCCGGCCGTAGAAGTTGTTGAGGTTATCCTGAATGGTTAGGACACTGGACAAGACTCATACTGTTCTCTCATATGTTGAAGGTAGTTTAAGGAACGCGATAATAGCCAATGGTGATGGTAGACCTCATAATGGGTTTATTTTCTCGCTACTAAACCCTCCTGTTCCTCTCGGAGGAAATGTTGTGTCTCTCGATGTCTATATAGACGAAATTCCGATTTCAAAAAAATCGATTTTCATTGCAACGCCTGAAGATATCATAAATGCCTCCTCGCTGTCAGAAGATAGGCCAATTGCGTTTAAGCCTTTCCAAAGCGCAAGATTCCTAATACTAAAGGATGAAGCATTAGAAAAAAGGAAGCACAAAATTGTTATTTTGAGTAAATTGGAAGGATTTGAACAGATAATTATTCCTTTTACCTTTAGTGATTATGTAGCTGGACAAAGTGAGAGAGTAGTAATCTCATCTTCTAACATAATTGAAGATGATCCCTATGCGCTTAATACTTCCTCAAACGAAGATACGATATTCAAAAATTTCACAACTCCTTTGATACTTTCCGGGAAGAAAGCATACATTGTGTGCTCTTCCAGCGGCTCACTTTCAGCTAATTGGACTTGGATGGGTGCAAGGTATGATAATGGCGGGTTATATGTTCCTCCAGCACGAGCCTTCGGTCGAATCGTAGTCGAAATCTCTACAGACGATGGTATACGTAAGAAACTTCCAAATTTTGTGGTGTCTTCAAGACATGAGAGTGGAATACTCTCTACACGACACGAACTCGCTGGCTTGCAAGTGAAAAGGACCTTGTTTGTACCACCAGAAAATAAAGGCTTTGTTATGATAGTTAATCTATTGGACAGAGGCGGTGATCTCTCGAAATTGAACACGAAAAGGAAAAAGAACAGACAGGGTAAAGAGCAATCCAATAACAGAAGGATTAGAGTCCATTTTCTGGTTGACGGGAATATAACAAGTTATGGTCTTGCAGCAATCTCTCAAAGTAATTCGTCAAGATTTCTCATGTCCGATAATTGTTTACAAATCGAGACGGCTTCAAGAAAGGAAATTGCCCATTATTATGGAACAATCGGAGTTGCGCCTAAAGAATTAAAACCCGTCAAGGTATTGACGGACTCGTTTGATAACGATATGGAGATATCTTATGACGTAGAGATCGCACCGGGCAAGGTTAGTGATCTTGCTCTGATAGCAACTGGCAGTTTTACTACCGCCGAAGATTGTCTAAAAGAATACTGTTACATGAGAGATAATTATAAAGATCTTTACGAAACTACAAAAAACCATTTTGCCACCGCTTCTAGCTCTAATCTCAGTGTTACCGAAGGGACAGATCATAAGCAAAATTTTATCGTTACAAAATTAGTGAGAGCTTTTGAAAAAGCAAAAACAAGCATGGAATATCTCAAGGCGGGATACGATGAGTTGGGAGCAGGAATATGTGCGGGACTACCAAGATTTCCCAACTACTGGGCGAGGGATACGGGATGGTCACTTAAAGGCTATCTCTCTATGGGGGATTACAGTTTTGCTTTGGCAGTGATTGAAAATTTTCTTCGTCATCAGGCTAAAAAAACAACAAATAGTGCTCTGAAAGGAGAACTACCCATGATTATTAGTGGCAAGGCTTTTCTGCATAATACAACTTTTGGCTCATCGGATTCTACCTTTCTTTTTCCATGGGCCATAAGGGAATATGTTTTGGGCACTGGAGATGTTTCCTATCTGAAGAAAAGATGGAAATCAATTGTCGATTTAGTCGATTGGGGATTTTTGAAAGATTTCGATGGAGACGGCTTGGTTGAACACGGATTTACCGGGATTGCAGAAATGCTGCCAATACAGGATTCGACATGGATGGACCATATAGATAGAAGAAAGAGCGCAAACGATATCCAAGCCTTATTCTATGAGAGCCTCAGTATAGGAAGTGAGCTTGCAGGAATTGTTGGAGATGAATTTAACCAGAAAAAGTGGCGTGAATCGTCAAGAAATTTCCAAGACAAGATAGATTCAGAATACTGGCATACAGAAAAAAGGTATTATTATGATACCATTCGCCGTGACGGCTCAAAAGATCCGAGTATAAGGCCAAATGCCCTAATTCTCTTATTAACCGATGCGATTAAAGACAAATCCAAGGCCGTTTCTGTTCTTTCAAGGATAGAACAAAATGACCTAACAACTCTGTGGGGTGTAAGGACATTGAGCAGCCTTGACCCAAAATATCATCCGAGCCTCTATCATGATGGTGCTGTTTGGCCTCTGGTTACAGGATGGGCCGCTGTAGCTGAGATTAAACTACTCAGGAAGGAACAGGCACTTTATTATCTAGAATCAATGGCACAAAGGATCTTACATGAGAACGGAATGTTTGCCGAAACCTATAGGGGAGACAGGCCGGAACCGTTTAACTCTTGCATTTTGCAAGCGTGGTCTGTTGGGATGTATATTTACGCATTCCGTGAAATGATGCTTGGAATGAAAATAAATATGATGGAAAACAAGATTCAGTTTGAGCCTCAGATTCCAGATTCTCTACTTAATGTTTGTATGCCAATGAACTTCGAATACAGAGTACCTACAAAAAAAGGTGCAGGCGAATTGCAGGTCGTAATTGAACCGGATAAGAAAAGGATATCAGCAAAATTCAAGAGCGATAATTTTGACCTAAAACCTGATATGTTGAGCAATTCTTATTCCATTAATTAGCATTCGGCTCATATCGCTGTATATTATAAAGATGAGATGATCCCGGGGACGCATTTGTTATTGTTAGACAATTATTAGGCCTATTAATTGTCTTTTTGTTTAGGATAAACGACAACCTCTGTAGTGTCAGATGCAAAAACCATCCGAAATAATTAAGTACGCATTAGACAATTTCTAGCAGCGATTGATATATTGCGATGATGATAATAGATAAGAGAAAGATATATGACGTAATTGATAATAAGAGACCACATTCGGTGGCACTTAACGGGCCAGAAGGTTTAGTTTCAAAAATACAAGATATTGCGGATAATATCGAAGAAGTATTTCAGATTCCTGCATATGTTATAGGAGACACCTGTTGGGGTTCATGCGACTTGAATACGCATGCGGCTGATATGTTAGGCGCCGATATTTTGTTCAACATCGGCCACACCATAGCTTTGGAGTCGATGGGTAAAAAGGTGGTAATGATTGATGCCTATGATGATATAAATTTTGAAGTCGTAGCAAGAAAATGTGCCTCAGAGCTAAGAGGTCACTATAAAACTATCTCATTACTTACGGATAGTCAACATCTCAACCAAATCCCTCATGTGAAGAGCATATTTGAAGAATATGGATACAATATAATAATTGGCAGGGGTAAAGGCCAGTTAAACGATGCCCAGGTGTTTGGCTGTGAATTTCATCCTGCCTTCCATCTGCAAGAAAAAGTCGATGCTTATGTTTTTCTAGGACAAAGCATGTTTCATTCGGCAAGTGTCGCAATGTCCACAGAGAGGCCTACTTATATGTTAGATCCATACTACCAAGAGTATTCTGAGGTATCCGAGTTTGCTCAAGGTCTCCGAAAGAAGGCAATTTTATCAATTTATAATGCATTAGATGCAGAAAGAATCGGACTTATTATTGGGTTGAAGGAAGGGCAGTTTGCTCAAATCCGTGCACTTGAATTGAAAAAAACATTGGAGAAATTGGGTAAGAAGGTACGGCTAATTGCATTAACAGAAATTACTGATGAACGTATTCAGATTTTCAAGCGAATTGATGCCTTCATACAAGTCGCATGCCCACGGATAGCTATTGATAATCATTTCAAAAAGCCTATGCTTTCTGTTCCACAAGCTTTAGCTCTCATTAAATTACTCAGAAAAGAACCTATAGAAGATTTCCTAAGAGTTCAGCATTGGCTGTAGAGAATTTTAATGTTACAGCAATACCCTAAGTATAACTTTTTTTAACTATAACTAAGGGCCGTTAATTTTTCTCGATAGTAACACTTGCATTGTGGAATTATTGCTATACCCGGGTGCCAAACTTGTCGCTTACCTAAACATGAGAGTCATGTTTTAGAATCTTGGTTTTAATATGTCCGTAATTAACTACTTAATGGATGGCTTCAAACGTTGAGAATGTACTATCAAAGTTAGAAAAAAGGTCTAAACGCGAACGATTGGGAAAAGCAGCTACGTCTAAAAAGAACATGATGCTTGCAATTACTTATGAAACAGGTTTGTTCTTCAATATAATCCTCAAAGCCATGAAAGCTAATAGGGTTTTAGAAATAGGGACATCTACTGGTTACTCTACACTATGGTTTGTAGATGCTCTCCTACTTAATATGACTTCTAACAGGAATTACAAATTAGCCTCATCCAAACCACTCATAACAATCGAAAATGATCCCGTGAAAATTAAAAAAGCCTCTAAAAATTTTTCCGATGCTGGAGTTGTTGATAAAATCGATATTATGGCAGGTCCCGCATTAGAGAACCTTTTCCAACTTTCAAGAACAACCTTTAAAAATGAGGACCTTTTTGACTTTGTGTTTATTGATGCAGATAAGGAAAATCTCAAACAGTATTTTGATCTAGTTCTCCCCATGATAAGGGTTGGGGGTATTGTTGCGACTGATAACGTGTTATATCCGCAGGAATATCGATCGATAATGACATCATTCCTCAGTTACATTAGGGCCAAACCAAATATTCAGTCCGTAACAATTCCAATCGGGCATGGTGAGGAAATCACAACCAAATGCAGCTAGCTAGCTAAATTTTGCCTATGTACGATATTCTCTGAATGTGAGATGGCGATAGCTATGTATGACTGATGTTGGTCGTGTGGCGTATCCCTTATCTATACTTTGAGCTATTTGTTGGAGCAACTTGATTGCATACACTTGTAAATGGAGGCTACAGAAATGTACACTTTTATACTAACAAAATGGTAATCGATATTGAGCAGTTATTTGGGTGTTTTATAC
>JBPCNB010000736.1:0-1317 GCA_051001675.1 Nitrososphaeraceae archaeon
TTACTTTATTTCCAAGCTTGATTATATATGGTGCCATGAAGGTAGTGACAACAGTGACAACACCCAGGATAGGAAGAACTGAAGACGATATGGCACCAACATCTTGACCACCTTTTGCTATGATTAACGACATTTCTCCTCTGGAGGCAGATAGACCAAGGCCCGTTCTTAATGATGTACTCTTATCATATCCTCTTAACTGAAGAATTCCTGTCACTATGACTAGCTTGGAAGCAAAAGAGGATAGAATAAGCACCATTGCAGGAACAATGAACAAGGGTATCAATGATATATTCATCAATGCTCCTATTGAAATAAAAAATAGTGCTGAAAATACATCCCTTAATGGTATCGTTATGACCTTTGCTATCGCAGCTGTTTTTGATTCGGCAACGAGAACTCCAGCCAAGAAAGCTCCTATTACAACCGAAAGTCCCAATGCTCTAGCCGCAAATGCTAATCCGAACGCTAAACCAAGAATCACGATAAGAAGCAGGGCATAATCATTGGTTTTGCCGACTTTATCGAGTGCATTAGGTATAAACTTGGATCCAAGAATTAATATACTTCCTATAAACGCTAGGACAACTCCTATTGATAGTGAGATCTGTAGAATAGACACCTGGTCAGCACCAGCAACCACGGTTGATTGCAGTATAGCGAGAGTGCTGACAGCTATAATATCTTCAATAATTAAAACTCCTAGGATTAGGACAGAGGAGCTATCTCTTAGTATATTAAGTTCTTCCAATATCTTTATTGTGACTACTGTACTTGTGATAGACATTGCTAACGCTATGAATATGGAATCGAAAAATGAGAAGGACAGTGTTTGAGCAATAACGAATACGATAAGTAAGGTTCCCAGTGATTCAGGTATCCCAACTATCATAGATGTCTTACTAACAGATTTTAGTTTAGCTATTGGAAATTCCGTCCCTATAACAAAGAGAAGCATTATTATCCCCAGCTCTGCGAACACATTTACAGTTTCCACACTCTGTATTAGAGAAAATGGGGGCGTATAGGGACCAATTACCATCCCTGCCAATATGTATCCGATTACCATAGGTTGTTTTAATTTGTATGTAATGATTAACATTATAGCTGCAACTATCATAATTACCGCAAAATCTTGAACTATGAAATTAGATGGAGAGAGCGCGGACGACAAGCCAGGATTTTGGAAAAACGGCGGAAAGGATGAAGAATCGGTTCCTGGTATAGACGTATGATTCATCAGAGTACACTAATCTATCCCATATAATAAAAACTATCTACGACAAGAAAATATTCTGTGGTCTGTTTTCAAAATTC
>JBPCNB010000737.1:0-2054 GCA_051001675.1 Nitrososphaeraceae archaeon
CTTATCTACACTTACCGTAGCAGTTCTTACCATTATCCCTGTCCTCTGAATAAGCTGTACCCTGAGAATTTATGCAAGTCATAGTTGGATGGAGGGAACAGAAGCTTCAGCTCATTTTAATATCGTATCTATTTGCCTACATATTACTTCATCAGCTAATCCTATATTTTGTGCTATGAACAGTAATGGTGAGATAAAAGAGAATTCTCCTCTCCTTCAAGATTATTCCCGGTGCTAGATGCTTAAGGAGTCCAAGTTGGAGAATCATGCGAGCTAGAAGTATCAGAGGAGGCAGGAGAATGACAATACAAGGCCTTTTGCCATGCTAACAGGTGAAGCCTATCATCATATAGTGCAAATAATGCCCAAGCTAGTTTCCAACTTTATGATAAAAGTAGGCATGCACGGTACTTGGTTTGTTATTCTTTAGAAGTAATGTATGAGATGTAAAAACTCATTGTGGAATGTGATTGGCAGATAATTTGATTGAGAACAAAACTAAGAAATTAGGAGATATTACATTTTTGAGGATCATACGAATAACCCCATTAGGATTCATTCACGATTAGTACATATACGCATACGCATGGAACGAGTGTCGCCCAAGAATATCAAAGATATTATATTTACTCTTTCCTAATACATATCATCTTTAACAGTAAGAAAAGGAAGTAAAAACAAGAAAAAGAGGAAGAAATGCAAGCCCATCTAAGGCAGGTCCGACAGCACCTCAAGATATCTCTTTTCATAGCTATAGCAATTGCACTAATTGAGTTTGTAGGTGGTTTACTAAGCAGTAGTTTATCTCTAATCAGTGATGCAACTCATGTTTTTGGTGACGTACTCGCAATTTTTTTGAGCCTTTTTGCAGTGTCCCTTGCTACAAGACAACACATAGGATCAATGACTTATGGATATCATAGAGCAGAAGTTTTAGCCTCACTTGCGAATGGAATTTTATTGTGTGCTATATCTGTGTGGATATTTTTCGAAGCATATCAGAAAATTTCTTCTCCGAGACCTATTGACGCTCAGATAGTACTAGCTGTCGCTTCAATCGGACTAGCAGGGAATCTGGTAATAATGAAAGTATTGAAGCACGACCAAGACAAAAGTCTGAACGTTAAAAGTGCCTTCTCCCATGTATTGTATGATACTATATCTTCAATCGCAGTAATATCTGTGGGCATAATTACCTACTTTACTGGTTTCTATGTATTAGATCCCTTGGTGGCATTTCTTATAGCCGCATTTATAGTTCGTAGTGGTTATAATATTGCAAGAGAAAGCGCTCATATATTGCTTGAGGGAGCACCTGCTCACGTCAACATGGAAGAAATACGGGATTCCATAATGAAAACAGAAAAAGTTATTGACGTACATGATCTCCATGTGTGGACAATATCTACTGGTATGAATGCCTTAAGCGGACATATTGTTGTAGCTGATCAGATGGTTAGCGAAGCAGATAGAGTAGTACAGGCAGTAAACAAAATTTTATCAGAAGGTTATGGGATAACTCATACTACACTTCAAGTCGAACCAGAACAAGTGGTCTCATTTAAACACGGTTCTAATGCGTCAGCAGACAGTCGGACTTACACCGATAAGGAGCAGCAACATTCAAGCAACGATTAATAATATAACAAATCAGAGCTGCTAGATCAGCGTTACCAGTAGGCACTCTCACTTTCATAATATCTTCTTTCCGAATTGAAGTAGTTTTCTACCTCGTCTAGGCCTTTGAACACCCCCTCAGGAGCGAATACTGCGGGGGCCTTAATCTTAGAAGTGTTGCTGTTATCATCACTTCCTCTTTCGCATCAAGTTCCCGCAAATTTATCTATGCGATATTCTACATAATTATACTTTTTTAGTAAATAATTCTATAGGATCTCGTGAATCGTCACTATCACCAACTAGGAGTACCGGTTTGCGTGCTGATATTTCAACTCTGACCTTGTCCTAGTGATACATTTAGAGAATTTTTGTTTAGTATGTTCATACTACTCCTTGACCGGGGCTAGATATACTGATGAATATCAAGATAGTGC
>JBPCNB010000738.1:0-3430 GCA_051001675.1 Nitrososphaeraceae archaeon
AGATGACGGAGAGAATTTCCAACAATTTATGCAATGTCTATTTGGATCCGAAGAAGATATAACAGGTGCATTGGATGGCACCGGTGAGTCAACTCCGACTGAGCAGGAAATCAGAGACTGTTTTGACCCTCTATATAACACTGCAGGTGCAACCGATACTCCAACTGCAGCTGGTAGTGGTTCGACTGTTGAGACTGACGATGAAGGCGAGAGTAGCGCCGACGACGGGACGTCAGACGATGAAGGCGAATCTGAAGATTAATTAGAATACAGACGCACGGCAATATACTGGAGTTTGGATTCTGTTCAAACTCATTTTTATTTTCTGACCAACTTGTACATAGTTTAGAAACTGTATTCTAATCTCGGCTTCAAACAGTTTGCGGCCTACAGGCTAGAGACACTTTGACATAAAGGATATTCAATGATTGCCCGGTTTCAATCTTCAATGATTAGCTTTATATGAATACTTATTTATTAAACGGCTTATTTCTTACCATACTCTTTGCAAGCATGAGCAATGAACACTCCAAAGATAGCAAAGTGGAGTAGCATAGAAATAAAGTGCTTGAGCTATCAAGTCAGGGATATAGCGAGTACCTTGCAAGTTGGACTAGGCACAGTCAACAAAGATAATTTATTCCAACAACAAAAATCGCGGGAGAATCTACAATATCATATTCATGGGAGAGTACCAGAAGAATATCAAAACTTTGGAGATTCCAGAGACAACATCGGATCCTAGAAGAAAACTACAAGAGCCAGCTATAGCCAATGATTGCTACCCACTGTCATACGCAAGTTTTACTCTATAAAGGAGATTCGGTTTCAGTGGGTGTAATAAAGGATGTCTTGTGCCGCCGCTGCTGTAGACGAAACAGTTACATTCACTGTATACCATTTTGACATGGAAGTACCATTAGAATTCATATCAACAACACCATCAACAACTTCACGTACAAGACAGGTTATCTTGGCAGTTAGTTCATTTTCACCTTCTTTGATTAGCTGATAATCTTGAGTATATGTAAAAGTCCATTTGGAAAAGTCATCCTCTTCTTCACTATCTCCTGCTGCTGTAACGTTTCGCATAGGTGTATTGTCATTTACATCAGCAAAACCTTGCAGTCATTATCCTCATCGTCTGAAGATATTCCCTGTATTGAAAGTTCACCTGAGGGAACGTGTTGATCATTCTGAGGTGATGTAATTTGAATTGTAGGTCTTCCTGTATCAGTAGCGTTCGAAGATGATGCTAATGGTGCTAATGTCTGAGCGTTTGCCATGATATTACAATTCCAATAGATATTAGAGTATAACAATAATACACCACAAACCAATTCTACAAACAGAGGTAAAGATTTTCCAGCATTCAATGACTTCTTAATGGTGACAATAACAGTTTTTAAATCTTGTCGGGTTAGATACTAATACATACTTTGTCCGTTTTGACCACAGAATATCAAGTAGATAGACTTCGAACTAGATTAATGATTTAGTTGAGTTCGTCCTAAAATGATGAAGAACAATGCGTCTACACATGTATTCAAACACAATAACAATGGTATAAACTATCGCTTAGAAAAGATGAAATGAAGGTCCTGCTTAGGAGTGCTCAGATCATGAATAGAGTTTCTTTATCCCTGGAGCGGCTGTGATCAATGATAGTCCCTAAAAGACGAAGCAGAAATATTTCAGGAATAGGGATTATAGTATAAGATCCGTATTCTTTTGAGGACAATAAATAGAGAGGCAAGAAGGCCTGCGGTTTATAGAATAAATCTGGCCAAATTCAGGTATGATACCTAGCTCAAAATGTTCCCCTTAAGTTTTGCGATCCTATATTTCTTCTATCAAATCAAAATCAGATTTTGAGTAACGTTGAGTCTCTGATATATCACCATTCTTAGTCTCAATAACGTACCAATATTCTGAGTCTTCCTTATAGGCAGTTATGGTAGTATAACCCGACTTTCTTTTTCTTAACACGATAGATCTCATTTTACGACTCATCTTTACGGTCAACCGTATCCTTAGAAACGGAGAAACCTGATTTATTATATATAGATAAATAATAACTTAGTGTCTATTCATGTAAGCATCGGGGATGAGTTTACTTACAAAACTATCCATTAAGAACCAAGAATCAAAGTTCGTAAACAAAGATCCAGATAATCTCTTAGTGGCGTGATCAAGGAGCAAAATACACCAGCATCATTTGAAATGCTAGAGAATCATGGTTTCAAAATAACTAATTATGAAGAGAGAGAAGGATAGACTCGGAGAATAACTTGGCATGGTTTATAGATGTCCAATCCTAGCACTGTAGGATTTTTAGATTATCTTCGAGTCATGTACTATACGAGTATCTAAGATATAAATGAGCTGCAGGAGACGTATTTAGTAATAGCTACTTATATTGAAAGGTAATAGTAAAAACCGCAGGAGACTCAACAGAACGTATCTTTGGGTATGATAATTCAGTCAAGTCACCTGCGGCTTGTCTATACATGGAACTCTATCTATATAGGGTCTGAATCTTCTTTTAAAGAATACGGGAGAAAAAAGTTTGTTAGACCCTTGAAAAAGGTAAAATGAAAAAAATAACCTACTTACCTAATATGGTCCTTCTATCTGATCTTTTATATTTCTATCTAGGCTAAACTTTGGAGTCGACATATAGTCCCAATAGTTCTTCAAATGTTCTTGATGCGGAGTCTTCACACTTTTCTTTCCGTGGACAATTGATGTCTTTGGAGGATATTTTGAACCACCAAACCCATTAAGAACAAAATAATTTTTCGTTCAACTTTTGATCCCTACGATTCTGCCCTTTATGGTACCAGTATCTATTGTTTCTTCCCTGCTAGGAGGACTGGTATCCCAACTACTGACAAATTCAAGGAAATTAATAGTATAAGTTCTATCCAGAAAAGTGGATCCAGTAAGAAGTTCATTTGTTTAATTAATGAGGGTAGGTTCAATTCCTCCAGCAATCTCTAGAATTGAAAGAAATAACAATACGACTCAGCGACAAGGAATATAGCGGATATGTCAAGAGGGGCCAGTCAATGTACAGCAAAAGACTGAGAAAGGAGATAACTGACGAAGAATACGCAAGTGGGCGTTCTTACTTGGTGAATATTATAAAGGACAAAGTTTGAGTGACAATGCTTCTTGAAGCTGATCGTTCTGCAATTCTTCAAGATTTGGACTATGACTAGGAGGCTCTACAGGATTATTATTTGTATATCTTCCTTTTAGATTAATAGTAGGCTCTATCTTTGGTTATTTATGCTGAGTAGCGATGACAATAACAACTATAGGAATAATGAAAATAATGAAAATATAGCAAAAAAGATAACCTCAGAATAGATAAACAGAGTAAATGCTAATCCTTCAACAATTAAGGTAAATGGATGTGCTGCAT